>JAEZBA010000224.1 GCA_023430245.1 Pseudomonadota bacterium | reverse complement strand
GCGCTTGTCGCGGCGGTGCTGCTGCTTGCGCTTGTCCTTCCGGCCGCCTTCTCCGCGCGGTGACCCCGCTTGCTCGGCGTGCTCCATCTCCCCCGCAACCCGCGCAGGCTCGGGTTGCTGGAGGGAGGCGACCGAATCTATGGCGCGATTTGAATTACTCATCGTCGCCCTCCAGATCGCGCCGTACCTGTGGCGTTCGCAAAAGCTTCTCGATCCGTTCCGCTTCGTCGAATCGCTCGTCGGCGCGGAATCGAATGTCAGGTGCAAATTTCAGGTTAACGCGATGCGCGATCTCGCCGCGCAGGAAGCGCTTGTTGTCATTCAGTGCCTTGATCACTTCGGTCACGTCCTTGCCGCCGAGCGGCATCACATAGATGGTCGCAAGCTTGAGGTCGGCGGTCATCCGCACTTCCGGGACCGTGATCATGTGCCCTTCGATGACCGGGTCATGAACCTCGCCGCGCGACAGCATCTCGGCCACCGCATGGCGGATCAGTTCGCCGACCCGGAGCTGACGCTGCGAGGCGCCCGCGGGGCCTGACTCGCGTTTGGGTTTTTTGTTTCGCATGACAATTTCCAATTGCGGTCATGCCCGGGCTTGACCCGGGCATCCATCACTTTCGCAAGATGCATTTTTGGATGGATTGCCGGGTCAAGCCCGGCAATGACAACGTACAAACGAAGCCGTGAGACTTGGACTCACAGGCTGCGCTGAATCTGCTCCACCCGGTAACATTCGATCACGTCGCCGACGCGCATATCCTGGTAGTTTTCGAACGCCATGCCGCATTCCTGGCCGGCCTTCACTTCCTTGGCATCTTCCTTGAAGCGCTTGAGCTGCGACAGCTTGCCTTCGTGGACGACGACATTGTCGCGGATCAGCCGCACGTCGGCGCCGCGCTCCACGGTGCCGTCGGTGACGATGCAGCCGGCCACCTTGCCGACCTTCGACACGTTGAACACTTCCTGGATACGGGCATTGCCCAGCATGGTCTCGCGCCGCTCCGGCGTGAGCAGGCCGGACATCGCCGCCTTCACGTCATCCACGAGATTGTAGATGATGTTGTAATAGCGGATCTCGATGCCATCGCGTTCGGCGGCTTCGCGTGCTTCCTTGTGGGCGCGCACGTTGAAGCCGATCACCGCGGCGCCGATCGATTCCGCCAGCGTGATGTCGGATTCGGTGATGCCGCCGACGCCCGACAACACCACCCGCGCGCCGACCTCGTCGGTGCCGAGCTTGTCGAGCGCGCCGATGATCGCTTCCATCGAGCCCTGCACGTCGGCCTTGATCACCAGCGGGAATTCCTTGCGGCCCGCGGTCTTGACCTGCGCCATCATCTCTTCGAGCGAGCCGCGCATGCCGGTCTGGCGGGCGGCCTGCTTGTCGCGCTTCTGGCGCTCGCGATAGGACGTGACCTCGCGCGCGCGCGCCTCGTTCTCGACCACGGCGAGACGGTCGCCGGCAGCCGGCGTGCCGTTGAAGCCCAGGATCTCGACCGGCACCGACGGCCCGGCCTCCTGCACGGTGTCGCCCTTGTCGCTGACCAGCGCACGGACGCGGCCCCATTCGGCGCCGGCAACGATGATGTCGCCGATATGAAGGGTGCCGCGCTGGACCAGCACGGTGGCGACCGGTCCGCGACCGCGATCGCGCTTGGCTTCGATCACGGTGCCTTCAGCCGCGCGCGACGGATCGGCCTTCAGATCCAGCAGTTCGGCCTGCAGACCGATGGTCTCGAGCAGCTTGTCGAGATTCATCTTCTTCAGCGCGGAGACCTCGACATCGAGGACGTCGCCGCCCATCGATTCCACCTGCACCTCGTGCTGGAGCAGTTCGGTGCGTACGCGCTCCGGCTTGGCGTCCGGCTTGTCGATCTTGTTGATCGCGACGATCATCGGGACCTTGGCCGCCTTGGCGTGCTGGATCGCCTCGATCGTCTGCGGCATCACGCCGTCATCAGCCGCGACCACAAGCACCACGATATCGGTGACCTTGGCGCCACGCGCGCGCATCGCGGTAAAGGCAGCATGGCCGGGCGTATCGATGAAAGTGATCTTGCCGTGCTTGGGCTCCTCCACCTGATAGGCGCCGATATGCTGGGTGATGCCGCCGGCCTCTCCCGACACCACATTCGCCGAGCGGATGGCGTCGAGCAGCGAGGTCTTGCCGTGGTCGACATGGCCCATGATGGTGACGACCGGCGCGCGCGAGACCAGCGCCTCCGGATCGTCGGCGACGTCGAACAGGCCTTCTTCAACGTCGGCCTCGGAGACGCGCTTGACGGTGTGACCGAGCTCTTCGGCGATCAGCTGAGCGGTATCGGCATCGATCACGTCGGTGATCTTGGCCATATGGCCCTGCTTCATCAGCATGCGGATCACGTCGACGCCACGCTCGGCCATACGGTTGGCGAGTTCCTGAATCGTGATGGTCTCCGGAATCACGACTTCGCGGATCAGCTTTTCCTTCGGCTCGTCGGCGTGATGGCCTTTCAGGCGCTGGGTGCGGCGGCGGAATGACGCCACCGAGCGCTCGCGCACCTCGTCGGCGCTGCCGGCATTCACGACCGTCAGACGCGTACGCTGCTTCGGAATGGCTGCGCGTGTCGGCTTGACCGGGGCCGCCGGACGCGCCGGCGCGGTGCTGCCGGGACGGCGCCCGCGCGGTGCCGACGACGATTCTTCCTCTTCGGCCTCGATCACGGGCTTGCGGTCGGCGCCCAGTCGCGCGCCACCGGGTGTGGTGGTGGTTGTCGTGGCCGCGCCATCGCCAAAACGCTTCTTGGCTTCCTGCTCGGCCTTGCGCTTGGCCTCTTCCTCGCGGCGGTGACGCTCTTCTTCCTCGCGCTTGCGGGCCTCGGCGGCCTCGCGCTCGGCCTGTTCGATGCCCTCGCGAGATTGGCGGCGGCGCGCCTCTTCCTCGGCGATCTTGCGTTCTTCGGCTTCGCGCACCCGCGCATCGGCCAGCGCATGGGCGCGGGCATTGCGCTCATCGTCGGTCAGGGCGCGCAGCACGACGCCCGATTTCGAAGGCGCCGGAGCCGCGGGAGCCGGCGTCCTGGCGGGCGGCGGAGCCGCGCGCTTCGGCGCCACCGGCTCGGCGACGGGTTCCGGCTTGGTGTCGCCGGCGCCACCGATCACGCGGCGCTTCACCTTTTCGACCACGACCTGCTTGGTGCGGCCATGGCTGAAGCTCTGGCGGACCACGCCCGTTTCGGTGCGCGGCTTCAGCGTCAGCGTCTTGCCGCCGCCAACCTTCTTTTCGCCAGGTGTCTTCGTGTCGCTCATTCGTATTCCGTTCCCGAATCCGTTATTTTGGCTTCCTTGGCCAACGCACGCTTTAGCCCCGGCATTTCCATTTCGCCGGTGCGAAAGCGCATCATGCGCTGACAACGCGTGAGAAAGCCCTGGCTTGCTGGGCCGGCAAGCAGGGCAGCATGTATCACATTTGACCGCCCTAATGCCAAATCCAATTGCGCGCCCGAAAATGCGCGGATCACCGGTATTTCGGGCGCGCCGTGTTCTTCGTTGCGGCGCAGGAGCGCTTTCAGCTTGCGCAGGCCGTCCTCGGACCCGTCAGACGCATGCAGGAGCGCCACCGGATTGTCCCGGGTCAGCGCCGCTTCGACCTTCGAGAAGCCGGTCACCACGTCGCGGGCCTTGCCGGCGATAGACAGGGAATCGAGCGCCGCGCGCTCCAGCAGGTGGTCGGTGACAGCGCCGAGATCGGCGCCGCCGCGAAGCTCCCTCTTGAAACCCCTGGCGAACAGCTTGCGGCGCCCCGCAAGGTCCACCGCCGCCCGCGTCGCCGTGACCCATAGGCCCCGGCCCGGGAGATTTCGCTTCACGTCCGGCACCACCTCTCCGGTGGGGGCAACCACGAAGCGGATCAGGTCCTCGACCGGCTTGACCGCGCGCTCGACCACGCAAAGACGCTCCGCCGCAACCCCCTTGTGGGGGCCGCTGTCGAGCGCCGTATCGTCGTCGAGTGCTGCGAGCATGTCCGGAGTTTCACCTCACGCGCCCGCGGCTTCGGGCTCGGCCGCTTCGTCGGCGGCCTCTTCCTTGGCCAGATCCGCCTCGGTGACCCAGCCCGCTTTCAGGCGGGCCTGCATGATGATCGACTCGTTTTCGTCGCGGGTCGTCTCGAAGCCATCGAGAATGCCGGGCTCGCGCTTGGTTTCGCCGTCCTTGCGCTCGGTCCAGCCGGAGAGATCGTCGGTGGCGCAACCGGCGAGATCCTCGACGGTCTTGATGCCGTTCTCGCCGAAGGCCACCAGCATCTGGGTGGTGACGCCGGGCACGTCCTTCAGCGCATCCTCGACGCCGAGTTCCTTGCGCTTCTCGTCGTACTCGCTCTCGATCCGATTGAGATAATCCTTGGCGCGGCTCTGCAATTCCTCGGCGGTTTCCTCGTCGAAGCCTTCAATGCCGGCAATTTCCCTCACATCGACCAGCGCCAGTTCCTCGACCGTGGTGAAGCCTTCCGACGCGAGCAGCTGACCCACCACCTCGTCGACATCGAGCGCCTCGATGAAGATCTTGGTGCGGTTCTGGAACTCGGCCTGACGGCGCTCGGATTCCTCCTGCTCGGTCAGGATATCGATATCCCAGCCGGTCAGTTGCGAAGCGAGGCGGACATTCTGGCCGCGGCGTCCGATCGCCAGCGACAATTGCGCATCCGGGACCACCACTTCGATGCGCTCTTTGTCTTCGTCGAGCACAACCTTGGCGACTTCGGCGGGCGCGAGCGCATTCACCACGAAGGTTGCGATATCCTGAGACCACGGGATGATATCGATCTTCTCGCCCTGCAATTCGTTCACCACCGCCTGCACGCGCGAGCCGCGCATGCCGACGCAGGCGCCAACCGGATCGACCGAGGAATCGCGGGAAATCACGGCGATCTTGGCGCGCGAGCCGGGATCGCGGGCCACCGCCTTGACCTCGACGATGCCGTCATAGATTTCCGGGACTTCCTGCGCGAACAGCTTGGCCATGAACTGCGGGTGGGTGCGCGACAGGAAGATCTGCGGGCCGCGCGGCTCACGCCGGACGTCGTAGATATAGGCGCGCACGCGGTCGCCGTTACGGAACACTTCGCGCGGCAGCATCTCGTCGCGCCGCACGATCGCTTCGCCGCGGCCGAGATCGACCACCACGTTGCCGTATTCGACGCGCTTGACCACGCCGTTGACGATGTCGCCGATGCGATCCTTGTATTCCTGATATTGCCGGTCGCGCTCGGCCTCGCGCACCTTCTGCACGATCACCTGCTTGGCGCTCTGTGCGGCGATGCGGCCATATTCCAGCGGCGGCAGCGCATCGGCGATGGTATCGCCGACTTGGGCCGACGGATTGAGGCGGCGGGCATCTTCGACGCTGATCTGGTTCGACGGATTTTCAACCTGGTCGACCACCAGCATGTGACGCGACAGACGAAGCTCGCCCTTTTTCTGGTCGATTTCGGCGCGAACCTCGGTCTCGCTGCCGTAGCGCGAGCGCGCGGCCCGGGCGATCGCATCCTCCATCGCCGCGATCACAATGCCGCGGTCGATCGATTTTTCGCGTGCCACCGCATCGGCGATCTGCAGCAATTCGAGTTTGTTGGCGCTAACCGCGGCCATGATCACTCTCCTTCGTCATAACCACCGGACCGTGCCTGTTTGGCGCGGTCCAATTGAGCCTGCTTCGGACGGGGAACCGTCCGGTCTGATTTCTGCTTCGCCCGATCCGACGCGACCTTCGATTTGGCTTTCGGCTTCGGCGCGTAGTCACGCCTGGGCGCAGCTTCCGGCTCGGCCTCGCCGCGCGCTTCGCGCTCTGCGGCTTTGCCCTTGCGAAGCGCTTCCGCGATCAAATCGTCGGTCAGAACGAGCTTGGCTTCGGCCATGTCCTCGATCGGCAACAGGAATTCGGCGGGCTCGCCGGATTTGACGGCCTTGGCATCATCGAGCCGGATGCGGGCGGCATCGCCCTCGACACCCAGCAGAATGCCGCGAAAGCGTTTCCGGCCATCGGCCGGGACGTTCATCTCGATTTTGGCAAGATGCCCGGCATGCTTTTCGAAATCGGAGCGCCGCACCAGCGGGCGGTCGATCCCCGGCGAGGAAATCTCCAGCCGGTAGGCGCGATCGACCGGGTCGGCGACATCGAGGACCGGCGACAGCGCATACGAAATCTCTTCGCAATCCTCGATGGTCAGGCTGCCATCCGGGCGCTCCGCCATGACCTGGACCGTGCAACCCTCGGCCGCCAGGATTCGCACGCGGACCAGCCGGTAACCCATGCCTTCCACCACCGGCTCCGCAATCGCGGCGACGCGCGCAGCAAGGCCGGGCTCCGCAATCAGGCGCGGTTCCACTTCGATCTTGGCATCAGGCAACAGGCTCATGGACGCTGTTTCTAAATCCGCGAAATTCACGTTTGCCCGGGAGATCCCGGAGACGCGCCATGCGCGGCGTCCGGCCGTTCAGGTAATAAAAAAGAGCGGGTCCCGGGCGGGGCCCACTCTCAAAAACCGACCCAATCGGATCGTTATGAGGTGTCTTAAGACACGCGCAATATAGCCGTTTTCCGTCTTTTCGCAAGGGACAATGCCAGTGGTCCGATTCTAACGTTCGCACCCCTGTTCGGCGACTTCTTTTGCGAACGTTAGAATCAAAGGACCACTAGCAAGTATCAGATTCTAGTGGAGCTTCGGATTTGACATTCGCTTTGCGAACTCGCGGCGGGGTGGGTAGCGAATGTCAAATCCGCTCCACTAGCGTCGGCATTCGATCGCGACGAAATCGCCGCAAC
>JAEZBA010000479.1 GCA_023430245.1 Pseudomonadota bacterium | reverse complement strand
CCCCACCCCGATCTCCTTCGCTATCGCTCAGCCGATCGACCCTCCCCACAAGGGGGAGGGTTAAGACTCCATCGGGGGCGGGCAATAAAGATCACTCCGCCGCGCGTCGTGCCGCGACGATCTGGTCCGCGGTGCGGCCGGTCAACTCGGCCATGTGGTCGAACTTGAACGTGAAGGTGCCGACGCCGGCGGTGGCCGAGCGCACCTCAACGATCAAATCGCCGATTTCGGATTCCGGCATCATCGCCTTGACGCAATCCCAGCCCGGCCATCCGTCCCGCGTATCGAAGCCGAGGATCTGCCCGCGCCGTCCCGACAGGATGGCGTTGATCTTCGCCGTCGCATCGTTCGGACACGCGATCTCGACCGCATGGATTGGCTCGAGCAGCACCGGCTGGCATTGCGGCAGCGCTTCGACCACACCGATGCGCCCGGCGGTGCGGAACGCCTGATCCGACGAATCCACCGTGTGGTAGGAGCCGTCGATCAGGGTGACGGACACGTCGACCACCGGAAAACCCAGCGGCCCGTGCTTCAGCGCGTCGATCACGCCTTCCTCGACCGACGGGATGTAGTTCTTGGGCACCACGCCGCCGGTAATGGTCTCGGCGAACTGGAATCCGGAGCCTCGCGGCAGCGGTTTCACATCCAATACCACGTCGCCGAACTGGCCATGTCCGCCGGACTGTTTCTTGTGCCGGCCGCGTTGCTGCACCTGTTTCTTGATGGTTTCTCGATAGCCGACACTCGGCTGCCGCTTTTCGATGGCGATGCCGAAACGGTCGGTCAGGCGCTCCGCCGCGACGCGCAAATGCATCTCGCCCTGCCCCCACAGGATCACTTCGTGGGTATCGGGATTATGCACGATGGTGATCGACGGATCTTCATCCGCGAGCTTGTTCAACGCCTGACCGAGCTTGACGTCGTCCTTGCGTTCGGCCGCGGCAATGGAGAGCGCCAGCACCGGCGGATAAGGCACCACCTCGGCGAGCCGCTTCGGATTGTCCTTGCCCGATGCGAGCGTGTCGCCGGTCCGGGCGTTATCCAGCTTGCCGAACGCAACGGTTTCGCCAGTTTGCGCGGGCCCGCGTTTCTCGAACGCCTGCCCCATCATCTTGAAAACGCCGGAGACACGCCCGACATCGCGGTCCTGCGAATTGAGCGTGGAGCCGTCGCCGATCAGCCCTGCGAGCACGCGCGCAACCGACATCTTGCCGCCATGCGCGGTATTGATCGATTTGAGCACGTAAGCCACCGCATCATTGCCCTTGGCGTCGACGCCGAGCCGCTTCGCCGTGGTCTCGATATTCGGCGTCTCGTGCCGCAATGCCTTCAACAGGCGCAACACACCGTTGGTCCGTGTAGCGACGCCGATCAGCACCGGGCAGACCAGCCCGTCGCGCAATTCCATCGCCAGATCGTCGAACACCTTGTCGCGCGGCGGCGGAATATCCTCCAGCAATTGCTCCATCAATTCGTCGTCGTGATCGGCGAGCGTCTCCAGCATGGTGAAGCGCGCGGTCTTTTCGCGCTCGAGATCCTCACCGCTGAGCTCGATCACTTCGGAAGCGGTGTGCTCCTTGTAGACATGCGCGCGTTCCAGCGCGAGATCGACGAAGCCGGTGATGATGTCGTTCCGCCAGATCGGGATCTGCCGCAGCAGCAGCGGAATGCGGGATGCCGGCTGCAAGATCTGCAGCGTCTCGCGTAGCCGCTTGTCGGCCTTGTCGATCTTGTTGAGAAACAGGAAATGCGGGATCTTCAAGTCTTCCAGCTCGCGCAGCACGAGCTGCAATTGCGGCACCTTCTTCTCGTCGGTCTCGCAGACCACCACCGCGGCATCGACCGCCGGTAGCGCCGCGCGCATGTCGTGGATGAACTCGACCGAACCAGGACAGTCGATGAAAGTGTAGCTGTCGTCCATGAAGGTCGTGGTCGCGACCGACAATTCGACGCTCATCCCGTGATGGCGCGCCTCTTTCGAATTGTCGCCGACGCTGGTGCCGGCCTCGACGCTGCCCTGACGCTGGATCGCACCGGTCCGCGCGAGGATGGCTTCAAGCAGCGTGGTCTTTCCGCTCTGGAAGGGGCCCACCAATGCAATGCACCGGGGACCCTTCGGCCTATTGCCGTTGGTTCTGGTGCCGCCCGCATTCGCTTCCGTCATCTGCGCCTCCCTGTGTCGGCGGGGCGCGATGCAGTCCGAGTCTCGCGTTGCATTCTTCCGCATCACGCCCGGTTTGGGCGCCTGACGCGAAGGGCCGGTCTTCCGGCCGTGTCAGACGCCGGACGGTCATGCTCTGCGCACTTTGCGGCAAAGGCAAGGGGCGGCGGCGGCGCCTGTTTCATAACTTTGCTTTATGCCGCGTTGCGAAAACCGGCGGCATTCAACGCGCCGGCCTGCGGTCGCTGAAATCTCGGGATATTCAAAATCTGGGGATATCCGGAAACGCGACCTTCCCCGCCTTCACATGCATCCGGCCGAGCTCGGCGCAGCGGTGCAATTGCGGGAACACCTTCCCGGGATTCAAAAGTCCCTGCGCGTCGAAGGCGCATTTCAGCCGCTGCTGCTGGTTGAGGTCGATCTCGGAGAACATCACCGGCATCAGGTCGCGCTTCTCGATACCGACGCCATGCTCGCCGGTGAGCACGCCGCCGACCTCGACGCACAGCCGCAGGATGTCGGAGCCAAACGCCTCCGCCTTGTCGAGTTCGCCTGGATTGTTCGCATCATAGAGAATGAGCGGATGCAAATTGCCGTCGCCGGCATGGAAAACATTGGCGACCTGCAGGCCGTATTTCTCGCTCATCTCGCGCATGCGCGCGAGCACGAGCGGCAAGGCCGCCCGCGGAATGGTTCCGTCCATGCAAAGATAGTCGGGCGAGATACGGCCGACCGCCGGAAACGCGGCCTTGCGGCCGGCCCAGAACAGAAGCCGCTCGTCCTCGTTCTGCGACACCCGGCACGTCGAGGCATTGCAGTCCCGTGCGATCGCCTCCACCCGTTCGATCAGGTGATCGACCTCGGCCTGGCCGCCGTCCAGTTCCACGATCAGCAGCGCTTCGACATCGAGCGGATAACCGGCATGGACGAATTGCTCGACCGCATGGATCGCGGGGCGGTCCATCATCTCCATGCCGCCGGGGATGATACCCGCGCCGATGATGCGCCCGACGCAGGCACCGGCATCTTCCGATGTCGGAAATCCGACCAGCAGCGCACGCGCGGTTTCCGGCTTCTTGAGGATGCGGACGGTGATCTCGGTGACGACACCAAGCAGCCCTTCGGACCCGGTGATGACGCCAAGCAGGTCGTACCCTTCGGAATCGAGTTGCTTGCCGCCAATCCGCAAAATCTCGCCGGTCATCAGGACGACCTCGACGCCCAGCACATTGTTCGTGGTCATGCCGTATTTCAGACAATGCACGCCGCCGGAATTCTCCGCGATATTGCCGCCGATGGTGCAGGCAATCTGCGAGGACGGATCGGGTGCATAATAGAAGCCGCGATGCGCGACCGCGTTGGAGATACCGAGATTGGTGACGCCCGGTTCGGCTACCACCACGCGATTGTCGAAATCGATCTCGCGGATCCGGCTGAACTTGGACATGCCGAGCAGGATCCCGTCCTCCAGCGGCAACGCACCTCCGGACAACGAAGTGCCAGCGCCGCGCGGGACCACTTTCACATTATTTTCGTGGCAATAACGTAGCACCTGCGACACCTGCTGCGTCGTGGATGGCAGCACCACCACCAGCGGCAATTGCCGGTAGGCGGTCAGACCGTCGGTCTCGAACGGACGCATCTCGCGTTCGCCAGCGATCACGCCCTCGCCCGGCACGATGGCGCGCATCGCGGCGACGATCCCTTCGCGCCGCAGCAAAACGTCGCGATCAGGCTCGGGCATGCGCACTGACATGAATCAATCCCTCATCGGCGATCCTGCCGCAGGTTATCCAATTGCGGTGGCTGCGGCGAGAGCGCAGAATACGATCCCCTTCTCGCCTCACCGGCCAGACTTTCACATCAGTTTCCGCTGACATCGGAGCGATCATGATCAAGGATATCGTCGTCAATCTGACGCCCGGGGCCGAAGACGATCCCGCCAGCCGCTATGCCATTTCGGTGGCTGAGACTTTCAACGCGCATGTGACCGGCGTGGCCTTTGCCTACGATCCGCCCTGGCCTCCTGCTATCACCGATCTCGGCGGCGCTCAGATCCTCCAATCGGTTCTCGAGAAGAGCCGGCAGGAAGCCAAGGCCACGGCGGCGCGCTTCCAGGCTGCCGCGACGCGCTCCCAGTTATCGGTGCAGACGCTCACGCCCGAGGCCTCGTCGCCCGGTGCCGCGCAAGCGATCGCAACTCTGGCCCGGACTTACGATCTCGCGGTCGTCAAGCAATCGAGCGGCAACGAAGACGTGACCTCGCAGGACATCTTCGAAGCGGTGCTGTTCAATTCGGGACGTCCGGTGC
>JAEZBA010000212.1 GCA_023430245.1 Pseudomonadota bacterium | reverse complement strand
GATGGCGGCCGGCAAAGCAGACCATCCGCAGGTCCAGCGCGGCGTGCGCTATCTTCTCGACCATCAGAACGGCGAAGGCCTGTGGGATGAACAGCGGTTCACCGCCACTGGCTTTCCACGCGTGTTCTACCTGCGCTACCATGGTTATCGCAGGTTCTTTCCCCTGTGGGCCCTTGCTCGTTATCGCAATCTCACGACAGCCAACGACCGCCGGGTCGCATTCGGCATGTAGCCCGACGGAATGACGCCGATGAGCGCCGGATTGCCGCGCCTTCTGATTGTGACTGGTCTGCAGCGGGAAGCCGATATCGCGGCCGGCGCCGGATCGTTCGCGATCTGCAGCGGCGGCAGTCCCGGACTCCTCCGGGAGCGCCTGACTGCACTCGGTGACACTGTCGGTGACATCGCGGGAATTCTCAGCTTTGGACTGGCCGGCGGTCTCGCCCCGCATTTGCTTTCGGGCGACATGATCGCGGTCACGCATGTCACGTCCGACGAAGGACGCCATGACACCCACGAGCATTGGTACGATTCCATCGTCTCCGCCGTCAGCGGGGCGATGGCCTTGCATCATGGCGGGCTTGGCGGCAGCGAAAGCGTGATCGTCAATGCGTCGGGAAAGCGGGCGCTGCACAGCGCGACCGGCGCGCTTGCGGTCGATATGGAATCGCACATCGCGGCGGCATTTGCGAAGCTGCACAATCTGCCCTTCGCCGCCATCAGGGCGGTCAGCGATCCGGCCAATCGTAGCCTTCCACAGCTAGCGACACAGGCCCTCCGGCCAGACGGCGGCGTTGACTATCTGAAGGTGCTGAGCGGGATCGCGCGCGACCCGCTGCAGATGTCCAGCTTGATCGCGGCGGGCCGGGATTCCGGCCGCGCCTTCTCGGCTTTACGCCGCGTTCGCGGTCTTCTTGGCCCGCTCTTCGGCTTCCGCGGCGCGGATTTCCGATAGCTTCATCTGCACCTGGGACGAGAACACGTACTCGGCCGGGCGCTGCTTATCCATCGCGATCTCCGGCGCCATCGGGCCCGAGGTGCGAATGCCGCGCAGCGACACCCACAGCGCCTTCAGCGGATTGCTGATCGCGGCATGGGCCGCGGTCGGCTCGTAGCCGCAATGGGCCATGCAGTCGGCGCACTTCTCATACTTGCCGGTGCCGTAGGAATCCCAGTCGGTGGTTTCCATCAGTTCCTTGAAGGTCTTGGTATAGCCCTCGCCAAGCAGATAACAGGGCTTCTGCCAGCCGAAGATATTGCGCGCTGGCATGCCCCACGGCGTGCATTCATATTCCTGGTTGCCGGCGAGGAAATCCAGGAACGACGTCGAGTGCATGAACTTCCAGCGCTTGCCCTTGCCGAGCTCGAAGACCTTGCGGAACAGCTCCTTGGTCTTCCTGCGATTGAGGAAGTGGGCCTGATCCGGCGCGCGCTCATAGGCATAGCCCGGCGAAATCGACACCCCGACGCCAAGCTCCTTGGCATAATCGAGGAAGGCCGCGATGTCTTCGGCCGAATGGCCGTCGAAAATCGTGGCATTGACGTTGACGGCAAAGCCCGCGTCCTGCGCCGCCTTAATCGCCTTCACCGCCTTGTCGAACACGCCCTTCTGCGACACCGCCTTGTCGTGGTGGTCGCGCAGGCCGTCGAGATGCACAGAGAAGAACAGATAGGGCGACGGCTTGAACAGATGCAGCTTCTTTTCCAGCAGCAGAGCATTGGTGCACAGCGACACGAACTTCTTGCGCGCCACCAGGCCCGCAACGATCTCGCCGATCTCCTTGTGGATCAGCGGCTCGCCGCCCGGAATTGCGACCATTGGGGCGCCGCATTCATCGGCCGCATCCCAGCATTCCTGCGCACTCATGCGGCGATTGAGGATCGCGTCCGGATAATCGATCTTGCCGCAGCCGACACAGGCGAGATTGCAGCGGAACAAAGGCTCGAGCATCAGCACGAGCGGATAACGCTTTCGCCCGAGCAGCTTCTGCTTGAGCAGGTACCCGCCGATGCGGATTTCCTTGTGGAACGGTATGGCCATGGACAAAGGAGCCTAGTGGAAGAAGGTTAAACCGATGCGACTTCGGCGGGGAGACGGAAGGTGATGTTTTCCTCCCGGCCGGGAAGCGTCGTGACGTCAACGATACGAAGCCGTTTTAGCGCACCGATCACATCGTTGACCAGCACCTCGGGGGCCGACGCGCCGGCCGTGATGCCGACGGTTTCGACTCCTTCCAGCCAGGCCGGATCGAGTTCGCCGCCATCGGCGATGAGATAGCTCGGGATACCGACTTCGGCGCCGATTTCGCGCAGCCGATTGGAATTGGAAGAATTCGTAGCACCGACCACCAGCAGAAGATCGGCGTGCTTGCACAGATCGCGCACCGCGCTTTGCCTGTTCTGCGTTGCATAACAGATGTCGCGCGTGTCCGGCCCCTGAATATCGCTGAAACGCTTGGTCAAAGCGGCAATGATATCGCGGGTGTCGTCGACGCTGAGCGTCGTTTGAGTGACATAGGCGACCGGCGCGTCGGTCGGCAGTTCGAGCTTGTCGACATCGGCCACGGTCTGCACCAGCACCACCGTCCCCGGAATCTGGCCCATCGTGCCTTCGACCTCGGGATGTCCCGCATGTCCGATCAGGATCACGGTCCGGCCCTGGCCGACATAGCGCTTGCCCTGGTTGTGAACCTTGGTCACCAGCGGACAGGTGGCGTC
>JAEZBA010000397.1 GCA_023430245.1 Pseudomonadota bacterium | reverse complement strand
ATCACGTTCTGCAATTCGCGCACATTCCCGGGCCACGCATATTGCATCAGCCGCTGCATGTCGCCTTCGGTCAGACGGGGATCGCCGATCTTCAGCTTGTGCGCGGCGGCTTTCAGAAAGTGCTGCGCGAGAAGCGGGATGTCGTCACTGCGCTCGCGCAACGGCACGCAGTCGATCGGAAAGACGTTGAGCCGGAAATACAGGTCCTCACGGAAATTTTTCTCGCGCACGGCGGCAGCAAGATCGCGGTTGGTAGCGGCGATCACGCGCACATCGACATTGCGGGTGCGCGCTTCGCCGACGCGTTCGAACTGCCCTTCTTGCAGCACGCGCAGGAGCTTGCCCTGCAATTCGAGCGGGATGTCGCCGATCTCGTCGAGGAACAGCGTGCCGCCATCCGCCAGTTCAAACCGGCCCGGACGGTCGCGGAGCGCGCCGGCCAGCGCGCCGCGCGCATGGCCGAAGAATTCGCTCTCGAACATGTCGCGCGCCACCGCCGCGCAATTGACCCGGATCAGCGGCCGGTGGCTGCGCTTGCTGGCGCCGTGGATGGCTCGCGCGATCAGTTCCTTGCCGGTTCCGGATTCGCCCGAGATCAGCACGCTGGCCTCGGTCGGAGCAACCAGTTCGATCTGCCGCAGCGTCTTCTGCATCGCCGCGCTGATGCCGATGATGCCGCGGTGATTGGTCTGCAGGCGGATTTCCTCCTGCAGGTATTCGTTGTCCTGTTCGAGCCGCTTGCGCAGCTGTTCGACTTCGGCGAGCGCGGCGCGCAGTTTTTCGTCGGCCTCCCGGCGTTGAGTGATGTCGCGGAACACGATCACCGCGCCGATCAGCGAGCCGCGGTCGCGGATCGGGGTCGAGGTATATTCGACGAAGAATTTCGAACCGTCCTTGCGCCAGAACACTTCGTTGTCGACCTGATGCACCGCGCCGTCGCGGAAGGCAGCGTAGATCGGACAGTGGATCGCCGGATAGTGCGAACCGTCGGCATGAGTATGATGCACGATGGAATGCATGTCCTTGCCGACCAGCTCTTCCGCGGTGAAGCCGAGCATGCGTTCGGCAGCCGGGTTGACGAAGGTGGTCTTACCGTCGGCATTGACACCGTAGATGCCTTCGCCGGCCGCGCGCAGGATCAGCTGGTTCTCGCGCTCGACATCGCGGAAGAAGCGCTCAACCCGCTGCCACTCCTCGAGGCCGCCACGGATATACAGATCGGCGTCGGTGTCGGTCGCGCGCTTTCGCTGTGCGGTCAGGTCGCTGATGATGAGCAGGAGGTCGGGCGCCGGGTCGTCGCCAAGCCGGCTGCCGGCGTACTCCACCGCAAGCTCGTGGCCGGCGGCGTGTCGGGGCTTCAGTCCGCGGGTGCGGTATTCGCCTTTCGCCATTACACCGTCGGTGAACACGATCAGGGCCGGAAGCTGGCCCGGATGAAGTGCGGTGACTCGCATCTCGCGGAGCGAAGCGCGGTCATAGCCCAGTAGCCGGCAGGCAGCGGGATTGGCATCGAGGATGCGATCGGAGGCGGGGTTGAGCGCGAGCATCGGCTCCGGCGCGGCGTCGAAGATGCGGCCGAAATCGGCAGGGGCGGCAGTCGCCGCCCGATCTTTGGGCAGATCCGGGACCGTGATCATCGCCAGCATTCCGAAACGGACGACGGCATTCTACTAAAATTCGTAATCAACGAAAAGTCGTAATTTCAACTGCCCGCTTTTGCTCGCTCATTTCGCCCTGAGACAGATTGCCCGCGCCGTTTGGCCGATCTGGCACCGACTTTGCTGTTCTCCATCCCGACTGCCGGGGAGACGCGCACGCCGCACCCGGAATTTCGAGTTGCACCAGACGGGAGAAGTCCGATGTCCACATTCGACAATCCGTTCGACCCGAAGCGTACCCTGAATTCTTCGGGCTGCTCCTGCGGCCGGCACATCAGCCAGGCCGAGCACGAACGCGACGCCGTCCGGCAATTGCAATGCGAGCCGGTCCCGTCGCAGAGCGACGAGAACCGCTACGAAGGCGTGGTGGCGTCGGCGGTCATGCGCGCGATGTTCCCCAAGGATGTGGCGCGTCGCGCCTTCCTGAAGTCGGTTGGCGCATCGACCGCGCTGGCCGCGATTTCGCAATTCTTCCCGCTGGCGACCGCAACCGAGGTGTTCGGCCAAGGGGCGCCGCTGGAGAAGAAGGACCTGAAGGTCGGTTTCATTCCGATCACCTGCGCCACGCCGATCATCATGGCGCATCCGATGGGCTTCTATTCCAAGCACGGTCTGAACGTCGAGGTGATCAAGACCGCCGGCTGGGCGGTGATCCGCGACAAGACCATCAACAAGGAATACGACGCGGCGCACATGCTGTCGCCGATGCCGCTCGCGATCACCATGGGGGCGGGCTCGAACCCGATCCCGTACACAATGCCGGCGGTAGAGAACATCAACGGCCAGGCGATCACGCTGGCCATGAAGCACAAGGACAAGCGCGATCCGAAGTCGTGGAAGGGCTTCAAATTTGCCGTGCCATTCGACTATTCGATGCACAATTACCTTCTGCGCTATTACGTGGCCGAAGCCGGGCTCGACCCCGATCAGGATATCCAGATCCGTGCGGTGCCGCCGCCGGAGATGGTCGCCAATCTGCGTGCCGATAACATCGACGGCTTCCTCGCGCCCGATCCGGTCAACCAGCGCGCCGTCTATGACGGCGTCGGCTTCATCCACATGTTGTCGAAGGAGATGTGGGACGGACATCCCTGCTGCGCCTTCGCGGCATCGAAGGAATTCGTCACCGGATCGCCCAATACTTATGCGGCGCTCTTGAAGTCGATCATCGACGCCACGGCGTTTGCGACCAAACAGGAAAACCGCAAGCAAATCGCGGAAGCGATCGCGCCCGCCAATTATCTCAACCAGCCGGTCACGGTGGTCGAGCAGGTGCTGACCGGCACCTTCGCCGACGGCCTTGGCAATGTGAAGAAGGTGCCGGATCGCATCGACTTCGATCCGTTCCCGTGGGAATCTTTCGCGGTGTGGATCCTGACACAGATGAAGCGCTGGGGTCAGATCAAGGGCGACGTCGATTATAACGGCATCGCCAAGCAGGTGTTCCTCGCCACCGACACCACCAAGCTGATGAAGGAAGTCGGACTGACCCCGCCGGCGACGACGACGAAATCGTTCTCGGTAATGGGCAAGCCGTTCGACCCGGCAAAGCCGGAAGAATATCTGGCGAGCTTCAAGATCAAGAAGTCGACGTGATGGTTTTGGGGGCGTTCCCAGCCTGCAGCGCGGCACCTGCTGCGCTGCTGCCGGGACACGAGGTACTGGCATGACAGGCTCTCTCAATCTCCGGGCCGCGATCCTTTCAGTCGCGATCTTCGTGCTGTTCATCGGCGCGTGGCACCTCGCGACCCGCGGGACCGGCACCGTCGCGAATATGGATCCCGAATATGCCAAGCTGAGGGGCGCGACTGCGACCCAGGGCAAATCGGCAATGCCAGGGCCATTCGAGGTCGGAAAGGTGTTGTGGGAGCATCTCAACCAACCGTTCTATGACAAGGGCCCGAACGACAAGGGCGTCGGCATTCAGCTTGCGTATTCGCTGGCGCGAGTGCTGACCGGGTATTTTCTGGCGGTGATCGTCGCCATCCCGATCGGCTTTCTCATTGGTATGTCGCCACTGATGAGCCGCGCGCTGGATCCCTTCATCCAGGTGCTCAAGCCGATATCGCCGCTCGCGTGGATGCCGCTTGCGCTTTACACCATCAAGGATTCCGGCCTGTCGGCGATCTTCGTCATCTTCATCTGTTCGATATGGCCGATGCTGCTGAACACGGCGTTCGGTGTGTCGCAGGTTCGCAAGGAATGGCTGAACGTTGCGCGTACGCTGGAGGTCGGTCCGGTGCGTCGTGCCTTCACAGTTATCCTCCCTGCCGCGGCACCGACTATACTCACCGGCATGCGAATCTCGATCGGGATCGCATGGCTCGTGATTGTTGCGGCCGAGATGCTGGTCGGCGGAACCGGGATTGGTTACTTCGTCTGGAATGAATGGAATAATTTGAGCATTACGAATGTGATCAACGCGATTTTGCTGATCGGCATCGTCGGCATGGTGCTGGACCAGATCCTCGCCTATTGCCAGCGCCTCGTGACCTTCCCGGAATAGCGCCATGGCGAACAACTTCATCTCGATCGAAGCCATCGCCAAGCGCTACCCCGCGCCGAATGGCGGCACCACCACCATCTTCGAAAACCTGTGGCTCGGCATGGAGCGCGGCGAATTCGTCTGCGTGATCGGCCATTCCGGCTGCGGCAAGACCACCGTCCTCAACATCCTCGCGGGCCTCGACCAGCCGAGCGACGGCGTGGTGATCGTCGACGACCAAGCGATCGAAGGCCCGAGCCTCGACCGCGCGGTGATCTTCCAGGGCCATTCGCTCTTGCCCTGGCGCAGCGTACTCGGCAACGTCGCCTATGCCGTCACCTCGAAATGGCGCAAGTGGTCCTCGGCCGAGGTCAACAAGCACGCGCAGAAGTTCATCGACCTGGTCGGCCTCACCGGCTCCGAGCACAAGCGCCCGTCCGAACTCTCCGGCGGCATGAAGCAGCGCGTCGGCATCGCCCGCGCTTTATCGATCGAGCCCAAGATCATGCTGATGGACGAGCCGTTCTCCGCGCTCGACGCGCTGACCCGCGGCACGCTGCAGGACGAGGTGCGCCGCATCTGCGCCGAGACCGGGCAGACCGTGTTCATGATCACCCATGATGTCGACGAGGCGATCTATCTCGCCGACAAGATTGTCTTGATGACCAACGGGCCCGGCGCGGTGCTGGCCGAGATCGTCGAGAACCCGCTGCCGAAGAGCCGCGCCCGCACCGACTTCCACAAGCATCCGCTCTATTACGCGCTGCGCAACCACATCATCGATTTCCTGGTCGAGCGCAGCAAGACCTTCGTCGCCGAGAATCCCGGCTTCGATCCGCGGCATGTGCCGGTGGTGCGGCCCGGCGCGGCCGAGCCGGTGGTCATTGCGGGCCACCCTCCCCAAAGTCCCGTCGAAGACGGGCGTGAACGCCCTCTCGAGGGGGAGGGTCGGCA
>JAEZBA010000095.1 GCA_023430245.1 Pseudomonadota bacterium | reverse complement strand
GAACACGCCGCCCAAGCCGGCGGATAATTTCCGCTGGCGCTATTACGGGCTCTTCCATGTTGCGCCGGCGCAGAATTCCTACATGTGCCGGCTGAAGATCCCGAACGGCATCGTCACGCATTGGCAGTTCGCCGGTCTTGCCGATCTTGCCGAGCGTTATGCGGGGCCTTATTCGCACGTCACCACGCGCGCCAACATCCAGATCCGCGAGATCGAGCCGAAGAACGCGGTCGCGGTGGTCGAGGGCATCCAGGATCTCGGGCTTTCGTCGCGCGGCTCGGGCGCCGACAACATCCGCAACGTCACCGGCACGCCGACCGCCGGCATCGACCCGCAGGAATTGCTGGATACGCGGCCCTATGCGCGCGAATGGCACCATCACATTCTCAACGACCGTTCGCTCTACGGCCTGCCGCGCAAATTCAACGTTGCCTTCGACGGCGCCGGATGCATTGCCGTGCTGGAAGAGACGAACGATATCGGCTTCCAGGCCGTCGTCGTGAAGGATAGCTTCGGCGTCGAACCGGGCATCTGGTTCAGGCTGACATTGGGCGGCATCACCGGTCACAAGGATTTCGCCCGCGATACCGGCGTGATCGTGAAGCCGTCAGACGCGACGGCGGTATCCGACGCCATCGTCCGAGTCTTCATCGAGAACGGCAACCGCACCGACCGCAACAAGGCGCGGCTTAAATATGTGCTGGACGCCTGGGGCTTCGACAAGTTCCTCGCCGCAGTGGAGGAGAAGCTCGGCCGCACGCTCACCCGCGTTCCCGCCGAGGCGCTGGAGCCGCGCCCGAGCTTCGACCGGCTCGCCCATATCGGCGTACATCCGCAGAAGCAGGACGGCCTCAACTGGATCGGCGTCGTGCTGCCCGTCGGCAAGATGACCGTTGCGCAAATGCGCGGCATCGCCACGATCGCGCGCGAGCATGGCGATGGCGATATCCGCCTCACCGTGTGGCAAAATCTGCTCATCTCCGGCGTCCCCGTAGACAAGATCGCGCAGGTCGAAAGCGAGATCGCAGCGCTCGGCCTCTCCACGAAAGCCACCTCCGTCCGCGCCGGACTCGTCGCCTGCACCGGCGCCACCGGCTGCCGCTTCGCCGGCGCGCATACCAAGGAAAATGCCGAGGAGATCGCGCATTGGTGCGACGCACGGGTCTCGCTCGATACGCCGGTCAACATCCATCTGACCGGATGCCACCATTCCTGTGCGCAGCATTATATCGGCGATATCGGGCTGATCGGCGCGCGGGTTGCGATCAACGACGATGGCGACACCGTCGACGGCTACCACGTGTTCATCGGCGGCGGCTACGGACCAGACGCCGCGATCGGCCGCGAAATCTATAGCGATGTGAAGGCCGAGCATGCGCCGAAGCTCGTGGAGAAAATGCTGAAGGCCTATCTCGCGCATCGCTCGGGCGCGGACGAGACATTCCTCGCCTTCGCCAAGCGGCACGAGGTCGACGCACTGAAGGCGATGTTCGATGCGGAGGCGGTGGAATGAACGCCGCGTCTCCTCCGGTCCCGAGCCTCATTCCCGAGACCGCACCGTTCTCGCCGGAGCAGCGCGCCTGGCTGAACGGGTTCTTCGCAGGCCTCGTCTCGCTCGATGGCGCTGGCGTCACCGCGCTGTCGCCCGAACAGAATGCGGCGATGATGCCCGGCGCGCTAGGCGACGGCGATGACGGCGAGGCGCCGTGGCACGACCAGACCTTGCCGCTGTCCGAGCGCATGACTCTCGCCGAAGGCCGCCCGTTGCGCCGACGCATGATGGCGGCGATGGCGCAGCAGGATTGCGGCCAGTGCGGCTACAATTGCAGCGATTATGCCGACAAGATTTTCGACAAATCGGAAGAGCGGCTGAACCTCTGTGTGCCCGGCGGCAAGGAAACCGCCCGGATGCTGAAGTCTCTGTACGAAGAGATGGACAAGGCGCCGGCCGCGAAAGCCCCGGCCGAAGCCAAGGCTGCCACTGCGCCGCAGCCCGCCGGCGATGCCGGTCGCTCGCGCGATAACCCCGCGACCGCGACCTTTGTCGGCCGTTACCGGCTGAACAAGGAGGGATCCGAGAAACAGACCTGGCATCTCGATTTCGATCTGAGCGCTGCGAAACTCGATTATGTCGTGGGCGACGCCTTCGGGCTGTTTCCGAAGAACGATCCCGCGCTCGCCGATGCCATCGTCAAGGCGCTCGGCGTGCCGTCCGATTACGAAATCGCAGGCGAAGCCTTGCGCGACATCCTGATCGACAAGGTCGCGCTCTCGCCCGCTCCGGACTCCCTGTTCCAGCTATTCTCCTACATCACCGGCGGCGAGCGGCGGCTCAAGGCGAAGGCTCTCGCCTCCGGCGAGGATCCGGATGGCGACGCAGCAACGCTCGACGTGCTGGCGACGCTGGAGAAATTCGCAGGCGTCATCCCCGATCCGGAGGCCTTCGTCGAGGCGCTCGAGCCACTGCAGCCGCGGCTCTATTCGATCTCGTCTTCCCCCAAGGTCGAGCCCGGCCGGCTATCCCTCACGGTCGATACCGTCCGCTATGACATCGCCGGCCGCACCCGACATGGCGTTGCGTCCACCTATCTCGCCGAACGCATCGCGCCTGGCGCGCCGATCCAGGTCTATGTGCAGAAGGCGCATGCCTTCGGCCTGCCCGCCGATCCGTCCATGCCGGTCATCATGGTCGGTCCCGGCACGGGTGTCGCGCCGTTCCGCGCCTTCCTCCATGAGCGCATGGCGACCAAAGCGCCGGGCCGCAATTGGCTGTTCTTCGGCCATCAGCGGCGTGACAGCGACTTCTTCTACGAGGACGAACTGAACGGCATGAAAGCGAGCGGGGTGCTGACGCGGCTGTCGCTCGCCTGGTCGCGCGATGGCGACCAGAAGTTCTATGTGCAGGACCGCATGCGCGAGGTCGGCCGCGATCTGTGGTCATGGCTCGCCGACGGCGCTCATGTCTATGTGTGTGGCGACGCCAAGCGCATGGCGAAGGATGTGGAGCGCACACTGGTCGATATCGTCGCCGAGCATTGCGCCCGCTCGACCGACGAGGCGATCGCCTTTGTCGCCGACCTGAAGAAGCGCGGCCGCTACCAGCAGGACGTGTATTGAGGATGGCTGCGCGCCCCCAACTCCTGCTCGGGTCGTCCCCGCGAAAGTGGGGACCCATATTCCAGAGCGATGGTTATAGGTCCCCGCTGTCGCGAGGAAGACAGCATTCCTGCGGCGGTGGAGCCGCGCAATGAAATCCCCCTCCAACACCCCGCCGGTCATCCGCACCACCTGCCCCTATTGCGGTGTCGGATGCGGCGTGCTCGCCTCACCCGACGGGCGCGGCGGCGCTGCGATCTCCGGCGATCCTGATCATCCGGCGAATTTCGGGCGGCTTTGCTCGAAAGGCTCGGCGCTGGGCGAAACGCTCTCGCTCGGCACGCGCCTCCTGCATCCGATGCTGCGTCAGCCGAACGCGACCTATACCCGCACCGGCTGGGATACCGCCCTCGATCAGGTCGCCGACGGCTTCCGCCGCATCATCGCCCACGACGGGCCGGATGCGGTCGCCTTCTATCTCTCCGGGCAATTGCTGACCGAGGATTATTACGTTGCCAACAAGCTGATGAAGGGCTTCATCGGCACCGCGAATGTCGACACCAATTCGCGGCTATGCATGGCCTCCTCGGTGGCAGGCCACCGCCGCGCCTTTGGCGCCGACACCGTGCCGGGAAACTATGCCGATCTCGATCAAGCCGATCTGATTGTACTGGTCGGCTCAAACGCCGCCTGGTGCCATCCGGTACTGTTCCAGCGCATGGTGAAGAACAGACGCGAGCGCGGCGCGAAGATCGTGGTCATCGACCCGCGGCGCACAGCCACCGCCGAGGAGGCCGACCTGTTTCTTCCGATCGCACCCGGCATGGACTCGGTGCTGTTTGCCGGTGTGCTCGCGCATCTCGCCGACACTGCGGCGCTCGACTTCGGCTTTATCGACGCCCACACGTCCGGCTTCGAATCCACGCTGGAGCGCTGCCGTGCGATCGCACCGGATCTCGACGCCGT
>JAEZBA010000268.1 GCA_023430245.1 Pseudomonadota bacterium | reverse complement strand
ATGGCGTGCTCGGCAGTCGTGATCGAATTGCCGAAGGGCGTGTTCATCACGATGATGCCCTTGGCGGTCGCCGCCGGGATATCAACGTTGTCGACGCCGATGCCGGCGCGGCCGATCACCTTCAGGTTCTTCGCATTCTCGAGAATCTTCGGCGACACCTTCGTCGCCGAGCGGATCGCAAGGCCGTCATAATTGCCGATGATCGCGGCAAGCTTGTCCTTGTCCTTGCCGAGGTCGGGCTGGAAATCGACCTCGACGCCGCGATCCTTGAAGATCTGTACGGCAGCGGGAGACAGCGCGTCGGAAATGAGAACTTTGGGGGCGGTCATGGCTTACGTCTCGGCTTTTGAGCTTGGTGGTTCCGGCCGGATTTTTTGCGCAGGCTACGTAGACTTGCCTGCGTGCGAGAGCCGGAATCCATAGCCTCAGTGTTGAGGGTGTTATCTGGGGCCGCCGAGGGGTTTGGCTCCCCGCCTTCGCGGGGACGACAGCGATCGCTACGCCGCCTTCGGCAGCTTGTCCTTGGCCTTGGCATAGGCCCAGTCGAGCCACGGCAGCAGCTTCTCGACGTCGCTGGTCTCGACTGTCGCGCCGCACCAAATGCGAAGACCCGGCAGCGCATCGCGATGATTGGCGAAATCGAAGGCGACACCTTCCTTCTCGCACAGCGCCACGAGATCCTTCACGAACGCCCATTGCGCATCGACCGACAAAGCGGTGATCGCCGGATCGACGATCTTCAGGCAGACCGACGTATTCGAGCGCGTCGCAGGATCGGCCGCGAGATTGTCGATCCACGACGTCTTCGCAATCCAGTCATGCACCGCACCGGCATTGGCATCGGCGCGCGCGATCATGCCCTTCAGTCCGCCGACCTGCTTCGCCCAGGCCAGCGTGTCGAGATAATCCTCCACGCACAGCATCGACGGCGTGTTGATGGTCTCGCCAACGAAGATGCCTTCGTTCAGCTTGCCGCCTTTGGTCATGCGGAAGATTTTCGGCAGCGGCCAGGCCGGCTTGTAGGTCTCGAGCCGCTCCACCGCACGCGGCGACAGGATCAGCATGCCATGCGCGGCCTCACCGCCCAGCGCCTTCTGCCAGGAGAAGGTCACCACATCGAGCTTCGAAAAATCCATCGGCTGCGCAAAGGCGGCGGAGGTCGCGTCGCAGATCGTCAGCCCCTTGCGTTCGGCCTTGATCCAGTCGGCATTCGGCACGCGCACGCCGGAGGTGGTGCCGTTCCAGGTGAAGACAATGTCGGTATCGCTGTCGACCTTGGACAGATCGGGCAGTTCGCCATACGGCGCCTTGTAGGTCGTGACGTCCTTCAGCTTCAATTGCTTCTCGACGTCGGTGACCCAACCCTCGCCGAAGGATTCCCAGGCCAGCATCGTCACCGGGCGTGCGCCCAGAAGCGACCACATCGCCATTTCAACTGCGCCGGTATCGGACGCCGGCACGATGCCGATCCGGTAATCGGCGGGGACTTCAAGAATTTCGCGGGTGAGATCGATGGCGCGCTTCAGCTTCACCTTGCCCTCTTTCGAGCGGTGCGAGCGGCCAACGAGTGCGTCTTTGAGGGCTTGCAGGGTCCAGCCGGGGCGCTTGGCGCAGGGGCCGGAAGAAAAATGCGGGTTTGCCGGCCGCATGCCGGGTGTCGTCGTCGTCATTGCTCTATCCTTCCAGATAGCACGCCCGCTCGTTGGGGAGGGGTGGCCCGCCGCGGCATGTATAGGAGTGCCGCGAAAACCGCAAGAACTTTGCGGGGCGGCCCGTTGGAAATTGCATCACGGTGACGCAGACAACGAAAAGCCCCGGCTTTCACCGGGGCTTGGATTGCGCAGCGCTCGTTAGCGGAAATGTCTGCGGCATTGCGGACTTAACTGCCGCTTGTTCGCCTTCATGCAGGCGGTGATGCGCTCGACATCGGGAATGAAACGCCCGCAGACGAATCTGGCATCGTCGGCGCAGTCCATGCGTTGCTGGCGTGTGCCCTCCGACGGCTGCGCGCGTTGCGCCCATCCAGTGTCCGAGGCCATTGCCATCCCCAGCAATGCCAGACCGGCAATGATGAATATCCTCGGTGTTCTGCTTGCAGACATTGCGATTCCCCCGTTTCGTGAGGGCAAACCGATATTCGAGTTGACGCCGGCTTGCAACGAACCAGGGCGGACCGCAGGCTCCGATCAACCGAACGTGACGACTGCGCGTCAGTCGAAATTATAGCGCAGGCCGATACGGAATTCGTTCGCGGTCAGGTCTTGCAGCGTCAGCGCGTTCGCGACGACCGAATTGAAGGTGACGTCGCCGACGTTCATGCGGCGATAGCTGAAGTCCATTGCCCAGCGCGGCGCGAAGGTCCAGGCGAGACCCGCCATATAGGCCCAGGCGAACTCGATCTGCGAATGGTGGTCGGTCGTGACCATACCATTCGGGCCGTTGAAATCGTAGGAGCGGAAACCCACAGCGCCCAAACCGGCACCGATATAAGGCGTCAGACCACCCCAGGTGCCGAGATCGAGATACACATTGCCCAAAGCCGTCCAGGATTCGACCGTACCGGAAAAAGCGCCGAACCCGCTGTTGCCGGAAAAGCGCGCCTTGCCCGCATAGTCTACGGTCACATCGGCACGGAACCAGCCGGACTTGTAACCGGCGCCGCCACCGATCGTAGCGACTTCTCTCAGGTCGGCGGTGGTCGGCAGCACAAACGCCGCCGTCGTCAAGCCCCCGATATTGGTGTCGGTGCGATAACCGACATCGCCGCGCAGATACCAGCCGGAGACGAATTCCTGCACCACGCCGGCGGGCTGGCTCTGCGGCCATGGCGGCATATCGGCGGCGACTGCGAGCGTCGGCAGCTGGAACGAACCGACCACAAGTCCGGCGCAAATCAGGGCAAATGGCATCGATCGACGCATGAGCACTCTTCCTTCGGCATTCGCCCTTTGCGGGCGTCAACATTCCGGAAACCATAAATGCCGTTGGTTAAGGCTTTGCTAACCATAACGTCCCCGGCGCTATCGTTAACGATCGGACATTGACTCTATCTTGCGGAACCGGCTGCTAACCATCGCTTGAGGCGATATTGCTGACACCGGCGGAGTTTTTGATCCGCGCCGGAGACTTCATGACGCAATCCGCAGGCACTCAGCCCGCACGCATCGACTGGGTCGATTATGCCAAGGGCATCTCGATCATTCTGGTCGTGATGATGCATTCGACTCTGTCGAGCGAAGAGGCGCTCGGCAGCGCTGGCTGGATGCATCCGATCGTCGAATTTGCCAGGCCTTTCCGCATCCCGGCCTTCTTCCTGATCGCCGGCCTGTTCGCAGCGCGCGGTATCGACAAGGACTGGCGCAGCTTTCTCGACGGCAAGGTGCTGCACTTCGCCTATTTCTACGTGCTGTGGCTGACGATCCAGTTCGCATTCCGCGGCCCGGTCTATGTCGCCCAGGACGGCGCCTCCGAAGCATTGCGGCTTTATCTGCTGGCGTTCATCGATCCGTTCGGCACCCTGTGGTTCATCTATCTGCTGCCGGTGTTTTTCCTGGCGACGCGGCTGACGCGCACCTTGCCGCCACTGCTTGTTTTCGCCGTCGCGGCGCTGCTGCAGGTCGTGCACATCGAGAGCGGCTGGCCCCTGATCGACGAATTCGCCGGTCGCTTCGTGTATTTCTACGCGGGCTATCTGTGTGGCCGCTGGATCGTCACGCATGCGGATTGGTTTCGCGCCCGTCCCGTCGTGACCGCGCTGGCATTGGCCGTTTGGGCGATCGTCACCGCGGCCTGTGTCAGCGCAAACCTTGCGGCCTTGCCGGTTGTTTCGCTCCTGCTTGGATTTGCTGGCGCGGCCGCGGTGATCGCAATATCGGTGCTGCTGGCGCAGTTTCACGTACTCGGCTTTATCCGGCTGTGCGGACAGCAATCGCTTGCGATTTATCTGGCGTTCTTCCTACCGATGGCGATGACTCGCATCGGGCTCGTGAAGACCGGCATCATCACCGATCCGGGAACGGTCGCATTCCTGGTGACGTCCGCCGCCGTCATCGCGCCGCTTGTTCTGCACTGGCTGGTGCGTGGAACCGCGCTCAATTTCTTATTCGAACGCCCTGCCCGCTTCAGGCTTGCTCCGGCTAAACGTGCAACGCTGCAGCCGGCTGAATAATCCATCGGATGCTCCGCCTTCGCGCAGCACGACAAATCAAGAGCCTCACAAACGATAAAGAGGCGGGGTTGCCCCCGCCTCTTCGTTTCCATTTCGCCGAAACTGGTTGTCAGCCTTTGCGCATCAGCGGCGGCGGCGGCGAATAGATCGGCGCCGGCGGATTGTAGGCGGTCGGCGGCGGCGCGTAGGACGGCATCGCGACCGGCGCATAGGACTCGGTCGGCGTCAGATTCCAGCGCAGGCCGAGCTTGAAGTCGTGCGACGTCACGTTGTTCAGGTTGATCGGATTGTAGACCGTGTTGACACCGTTGAAGCCGATCATGTCACCCGAGGCGAAATCGCCCAGGCTCGTATAGCGGTACGCGAATTCCGCGGTGAAGTTCGGGTTCACCTTGTAGGCGATACCGGCATGTAGCGCCCAGGCCATCTCCCATTGCGAGTTCGAATTCGCATAGGCGGTAGCACCGGTCTGGTTGTTCTGGTCGCGCCAGTTGTCGATGGTGTTGCGCGAATAGCCGATACCGGCGCCAACGAATGGCGTGAAGCACCACCAGGTGCCGAGATCGATATAGGCGTTGGCCAGGAACAGCCACTCGCTCTTGGTGCCGTAATAATCGTTCGATGCGGGGCCATAGGTGTCGAGGCCGCGGAAGGTCGTGCCGCCGCGATATTCACCGGTGATATCGGCGCGGAACCAGTTGTTGAACTGATAGCCGATACCGAGACCGGCCAGCATGCCAGAGCTGACGTCCTTTTCCAGAACGGTCACGGCAGAGGTGAAGGCCGGGCTGGTCAGCTCGTCGACCTTCTGGTTGGTCATGCCGATATCACCGCGCAGATACCAGCCGCCCGTCTGGACGGCGACCGGCGCCTTGTAGACCGGCAGCGGCATGTCGGCGGCGCCGGCGGGGGCTGCGATCGTCATGGCGGCTGCGCCAGCGATCAAACTCGTCTTGATACATTTCATGGTCGATCCTCACTCGGCGAAATGGAGTGAGCGGACCATCGCAGCAATTGTTTAAGCGGCGCTTAACCTTGATTTTTAACCGCGAATATTAACGTTTGCGCGGCGGAAGCGGAGCTTTGTACGGCTTCCGTTCTGAAAAAATTCATCCGCTGTAAACCTTCGCAAACGCGAGGTTAAAAAAATGCGCGGCACCGCCGCGCATTCCATGTTCGAGCGATTCGGTTCCGTTCGCGACGGACCATCAATCGTCGTCGAGCTTCCCGATATGGTGCTGCGAGTAGAGCTGCACGCCAAGCTTGGCGACGAGATCGAGCTGTTCCTCGAGGAAGTCGATGTGGTGTTCCTCGTCCTTCATCAGTTCTTCGAACAGGTCGCGCGACACGTAGTCCTTGACCGAATGGCAATAGGTCGCAGCCTCCTGATACAGGCTGCGCGCGTCGACCTCGGCGGCGAGATCGGCTTCGAGAATTTCCTTCACATCCTGGCCGATGCGCAGCGGATCGAGCACCTGCATGTTCGGGAAGCCGTCGAGGAACAGAATGCGATGCGCGAACTTGTCGGCGTGATGCATTTCCTCGATCGATTCCGCCTTCCACTTCTTGGCGAGATTCTTCAGGCCCCAATTGTCGAGGATGCGGTAATGCAGCCAATACTGGTTGATCGCGGTCAGCTCGCTGCGCAGACCCTT
>JAEZBA010000223.1 GCA_023430245.1 Pseudomonadota bacterium | reverse complement strand
GGCCTCGAAGGGCGACGGCTCGTCTCTGGCCGTTCATCCTTCGAGGCTCGCACGCGCTGGCTGCGTAAACTTGCCAGCGATGCTCGCACCTCAGGATGACGGGGCGAAAGTTTGCGTCGCTCGGCTACGCTCCAATCTTCGGAATCTTGTGATTGTCGAGCGCGATCGCGATGTTCTTCGTCTCCATGTAGAAGTCGAACGAATAGTCGCCTCCGTCGCGGCCGATGCCGGACGATTTCACGCCGCCGAACGGCGTCGGCAGGTGGCGGACATTCTCCGAATTCACCCAGATCATGCCGGCCTCCAGCGCCTGCGCCATGCGATGCGCGCGGCCGACATCGCGGGTCCAGAGATACCCGGCGAGGCCGTAGCGCACGTCGTTGGCCAGCGCGACGGCTTCCTTCTCGTCGGCGAACGGGATCATGGTGAGGACCGGGCCGAAGATTTCTTCCTGCGCGATCTTCATATCGTTGCGGGCATTGAGATAGAGCGTCGGCTCGACGAAATTGCCTTTCCCGCCATTGGCGCGACCACCGCCGACCGCCACAGTGGCGCCGGCGTCGCGCGCGGCGCCGACATAGCTCAGCACCTTCTCGACATGGCGCGGATGGATCAGCGGGCCGATCTCGGTCGCAGCATCGAGCGGATGGCCGACCTTGATCTTCTTGACCCGCTCGGCGGCGCGCTTGGCGAATTCGTCATAGATCGAGGCCTCGACCAGGGCGCGGCTGGACGAGGTGCAGCGCTCGCCGTTCAGCGAGTAGATCATGAACAGGCACGCATCGAGCGCACGGTCGATATCAGCATCGCCAAAGACGATCACCGGGTTCTTGCCGCCGAGTTCGAAATGCACGCGCTTCAGCGTCGCCGCGCCCTGGCGCATGATCGCCGAGCCGGTCGCGCTTTCGCCGACAAAGCCGATGGCCTTGATGTCGGGATGCTCGGTCAGCGCCTTGCCGGCTTCCTCGCCCATGCCGTGCACGACATTGAGCACTCCGGCGGGCAATCCGGCTTCGAGGCAGATTTCCGCGAGAAGCTGCGCGGTGAGGGGAGACCATTCCGCCGGCTTGTGCACGACCGTGCAGCCTGCGGCGAGCGCCGGCGCGATCTTCCAGGTCGACAGCATGAACGGCGTGTTCCAAGGCGTGATCACGCCCACGGGACCGATCGGCTGGCGGATGGTGTAGTTGAGATGCGTGTCGGTCGGCAGCGACAGGCCGTCATTGGCGCCCGGTGCGCGGTCGGCATAGAAGCGGAAATTCTCCGCGCCGCGCAGCGCCGCCTTCGCCATGTAACGGATCGGCTGGCCGGTATCCATGCATTCGACGTAAGCGATCTCGTCGGCGCGTGCGACAATCGCGTCGGCGATCTTGTGCAGGATCTTGCGCCGCTGATCGCCGGAGGTGTGGCCCCAGCCGGTGCGGAACGCCTTCATCGCGGCTTTGGCGGCACGGTCGATTTCGGCTGCGCCGCCGCGCGCGACTTTTGCCAGCGGCGTGTTATCGACCGGCGAGGCGGTTTCGAAGCTGTCTGCGCCGGTTTCCGGCTTGCCGTCGATCAGATGTGGCACCACGCCGTTGCGGAAACGGGCGAGGTGCTTTTCAGCGAGGGCGATGGTGGCGGCGAGGGTGGTGGTTGTCATTTGATCTCCCCGCTTGCGCGGCTTGGACTCCCTCCCCCTGAAAGGGGGAGGGTCGGGGAAGGGGGTCGGATTGTGTATGAAGTGGACCCCCCACCCGACTGCCTTCGCTGCGCTTCGGCAGTCGACCTCCCCCTTTCAGGGGAAGCTAAAGAAAAGTGCTACGCCGCCTTCTCGCTCTTGCGCAGCGTATCTCGCCGCAGCGTGAGCTGGGTGATCTCGTGCATCTCCAATGCGAGTTGCATCGGATGCTTCTTGAGCGTCGCATCGAGCGACTTTTCCGCCGCCGCCATCAGCATGTCGGCGACCTTCTGGTACGCTTCCTTCGGCCGGCCCTCGCGCATGCGCACGATGATGTGCACGAACGCGTTGTCCGGGTTGCGATCGGCGACACAATAATGCTCGCGGCGCTCGGCGCGGGTGCGGATGCCTTCGAGCGGCGCATGACCGGAATCGATCATCGCCTGGTGCAGCGCGTTCAGGAGGCCCGGAACGTCCATCGATTTGTCGAGATTGGCCGAATATTCCACGATGATGTGCGGCATCGTATTCCTCCTTTTCGGCGTCGTTTCGTGGCGCCGTTGCTTCCAGCGGCGCCTCGCGGCGCCGCTGCTCCTTGTCGCATGTCATGACGGGGGTCGTTGACGTGCCCCCCTTGAGACCGTTAACATGTTAATCATTTCGCCGGGGCGGCCGTCAAGACGGTTGTCCCGGAAACGAGAGCGCTGATCGTCCGCCGAATTGGGCTTGCCGACTGTGCGCCCGCTGACTTTGGGAGGTCTGTCCATGCCGCTGCCGCTGGAGCGAATAAAGGGCTCGATTCCGCCGCTGATCACCCCGTTCAAGAACGGCGAGGTCGATTACGACGCCTATGCAAGGCTCGTAGACATGCAGATCATCGAAGGCTCGCACGGCATCCTCGTCAACGGAACCACCTCCGAGCCCGCTTCTCTGACCACCGAGGAACGCAACCGGCTGGTGACGCTCGCGGTCGAGGTGGCGAAAGGGCGGGTGCCCATCGTCGCCGCCACCGGATCGCAGGCGATCTGGGAAACCCGGATTCTGACCGAGCATGCCGCCAACGCCGGCGCCGATGCGCTGCTGATCGTGACGCCCTATTACACGCGGCCGCCGCAGCGCGGCATGATCGCCTATTATCTCGAGGTGATGAAGGGCATCGATCTGCCC
>JAEZBA010000124.1 GCA_023430245.1 Pseudomonadota bacterium | reverse complement strand
GGTCTGGCTCTCGGCGCATCGCTCGACAACACCATCGCCATCGGTGACGATCGGATCCTCAACCGCGAAGGGCTGCGTTATCCGCAGGAGTTCGTCCGTCACAAGATGCTGGACGCGGTCGGTGATTTGTCGCTGGCCGGTATGCCGATGCTCGGAGCTTATCGTTCGGTGCGCGGCGGTCATCGTCTGAACGCGAATATCGTCAAGGCGTTGCTGGCCGATGCATCGGCTTGGACCTACGTGCAGGCTCCGAAGGTTCGCGAATCCTTCGTGCGGCTGCCAACGGCGATGGCGATTGCTGCTGGCGAGTAACACTCAGCCGACGCACTGTTCGCGTCGGCGAGGGCGCAGCGGCAAATAAGCCGTGCAGCGATTGCTCAGGATGATCTGATCGCCGTATCCTGACCACAAATTCTCGTTTAAAGAAGCAGGGACAATCCGTTGCCGTCATGGGCTTACGGTATGCTTCGGGTTGATTCGCACACTCAGGAGAGTTCTGTGGTGTGCGCTCGCAGCGCGGTTTGGATGGGTCGTCTTGGATAGCATCCAGCCAGCAGCATACGAGGGGCAGGCGACGTGAAGGACAGCGCAACAGCAGGCCGATGGATCTGCCCGAAGCAGGCAGGCATTGCTGCTCTATTGCTCGCGGTTTTTGTTTCTCTGGGCGGGTGCTCATCGTCATCGGGTGATGCCGCTGCGCTGCTCAATCCGGATCCGCCGGACAAGATGTACGCCCTTGGCGATCAGCTGATGGCGAATGGGAAGTACGACGCCGCCGCCAAGAAATTCGAGGACTTGGATCGCGACCACCCCTATTCGCAGGAAGCTCGTCGCGCGATGGTGATGTCGGCCTATGCCTATTACCGCGCGGGCAAGCGGCAGGAGGCGATTGCGACAGCGCGTCGTTATACGACGATGCACCCCGGCACAAAGGAAGCGGCGCTGGCTCACCACATTATCATCTCATCCTACTTCGATGACATGGTCGGTCCGAATCGCGATCAGTCCAATGCTCGCAAAGCGCTCGCCGAGTTGAAGACGCTGAAGGCGCGCTATCCCGAGAGTCCCTACGCACGCGACGCCGATAACCGCATGCGCATCGCCGAGGACAACATCGCGGCTTCCGAGATGGAGGTCGGGCGGTACTACCTCGAACGCAAGAATTACCTGGCAGCCATCAATCGCTTCAAGACGGTGGTGACTGATCACCAAACCACAGCGCATGTCGAAGAGGCGCTGATGCGGTTGGTCGAGTGCTACATGGCGCTCGGGATCAAGCAGGAAGCGCAAACGGCTGCTGCTGTTCTCGGGCACAACTTCCCGAATTCGCGCTGGTATAAGGATGCCTACGCGCTGCTAGCCTCCGATGGCTTAGCGCCGCGCGAGGAAGGCGGTTCCTGGCTCAGCAAGGCGTGGCAGAACTTCAAGCTGCCGAAGCTGACGTCGAGCGGCTAGTGATCACGGCGTTTTGCAGTTCGATTTAGCGCCGACAAGACTGTAGCGCTTGTGCGCTAGCGCCGTTCGGGCTTGATTGCGGCGCTGTGTGTATGCCACCTACCCATCATGTCCAGTCATTCTGCGGCGCGCACGCATGTCGACCTCGCCATTCAGCCATAAGCCGGTTGCTGAGCTGACGCCGGACGAAGCTGCGTCGGAACTCGCCCGCTTGGCGAAGGAAATCGCGCATCACGATCAGCTTTATTACCAATCCGACGCGCCGGAGATCTCGGATGCAGAGTACGATGATCTGCGCCAGCGCAACGCGGCGATCGAGGCAGCGTTTCCCGAGCTGATCCGCGCCGACAGTCCATCACGCAAGGTCGGCGCGGCGCCGGCAGAAGGGTTCGGAAAGATCCGTCACCGCGTGCCGATGCTGTCGCTGGGCAATGCCTTCGATGACGACGACATCAGCGAATTTGTCGATCGCGTCCATCGCTTCCTCGGCATCAAGGCAGACGATGATCGTGTGGAGTTCACGGCTGAGCCGAAAATCGACGGCTTGTCGATTTCATTGCGCTACGAGCGCGGAAAGCTGATCGAGGCGGCCACGCGGGGGGATGGCGCAGAAGGTGAAAACGTCACCGCCAATGTGCGCACGATCCGCGAGATACCGCACAGTCTGAAGACATCTAAAGTGCCCGCCGCAATCGACGTGCGCGGCGAAATTTTCCTGTCGCATGACGCGTTCCGTCAGCTCAACGAAGCGCAGGCTGCGGCTGGCCAGAAGATTTTCGCTAACCCGCGAAATGCGGCTGCCGGATCGTTGCGCCAACTCGATTCATCGATCACGGCCAGCCGTCCGCTTAGGTTTTTTGCGTATGCCTGGGGTGAGGCATCGGAACTGCCCGCGCAGACGCAGTCCGGCATGTACGAGGCGTTCAAGCATTGGGGACTGCCCATCAATCCGCTGGCGCGCGTGTGCAGGGGAGCGGACGAGATGCTCGCGTTCTACCGCGAGATTGCGCAACAGCGCGCGACGTTGGGCTATGACATCGACGGTGTCGTCTACAAGGTGAACCGTCTCGATTTGCAGGAGCGGCTTGGCTTCGTATCCCGCTCTCCGCGATGGGCGATCGCGCACAAGTTTCCGGCGGAGCAGGCGTTCACGGTTTTGCGCAACATCGAAATTCAGGTCGGGCGCACTGGAGCGTTGACGCCCGTCGCCAAGCTGGAGCCGGTGACCGTTGGCGGTGTCGTTGTGACCAACGCGACGCTGCATAACGAGGACGAGATCAAGCGCAAGGACATCCGCGTCGGCGATACGGTCGTGATCCAGCGCGCAGGCGACGTCATTCCGCAG
>JAEZBA010000116.1 GCA_023430245.1 Pseudomonadota bacterium | reverse complement strand
AACCGCCGCATCGCGCTCTGCTACATCGAATGGTCCGGTGCCGGCGCGCAGAAAGTCCTGATCGAGTGGACCCTGATCGACGGCCCCGACGCGGCGCGCAAATTCTCCGACGCGCTTGTCGAGGCGCCTCGCGCCTTCGCCGATCGCACCTCGATCTCGGGCGCGATCGATTTCTCTATGGAGACGCTGGCACGCGCGCCGTTCAAGGCGCCCCGGCGCACCATCGACATTTCCGGCGACGGGACACACAATTCCGGACGCGGCCTGCTCGCGGCGCGCGAAGACGCGCTGGCCACAGGTGTCACCATCAATGGACTGGTGATCTTGAGCGAGAGGCCGCTGCCCTGGAATCCCGAGCACACCAATCCGCCCGGCGGGCTGGCGAAATATTTTCAGGACAACGTCATCGGCGGCCCCGGCGCCTTCGTCACGGTCGCCGAAAACTTTCAGTCCTTCGGCCAGGCGCTGATCTCCAAGCTCGTAGCCGAAATCGCCGAAGCGCCCGCTGGCGGCACGACCGGTATCGCCGCGCATCCGTGAGACAATTGGTTGCAGGGCGTGCTCCGGGCCCGCCTGCGAAACCGGTCCCCGCAAAGCCCCAGACTCTTCAACGGACAACGCAACAGTTTCGATTCATTCCAGACTATATCCAGTCTGGAAGCATTCTAACATGTTGAACACACAACGGAATTTGGCTTGACGCTCTGCATTTTCCAGCCATTAGCTGGCTGAAACCGAACCGGGAGCACACCGATGTCAAAGACCCGCATGTTGGCCATCGCGGCCGCAAGCGCGATTTCCGTTTGTCTGCCAGCGATCGCTTCAGCGCAGGGCGAGGTGAACCTCTACACCTATCGCGAACAGAAATTGATCCAGCCGCTTCTCGAGGCCTTCACCAAGGATACCGGCATCAAGGTGAATGTGGTGTCCGCCTCGTCAGGACTGGAACAGCGCATCAAGACCGAAGGAGCCAACAGCCCGGCAGATGTGCTGCTCACCGTCGACATCGGCCGTCTGGAAGACGCGGTGCAGGCCGGCATCACCCAGCCGATCAAGTCCGACGTGATCGACAAGGCCGTGCCGGCGCAATATCGCGATCCGGAAGGCCACTGGGCCGGCGTCTCGATGCGCGCGCGTGTCATCTACGCGTCGAAAGACCGCGTGAAGCAGGACGCGATCACCTATGAGGAACTCGCCGATCCGAAATGGAAGGGAAAGATCTGCATCCGCTCCGGCCAGCACATTTATAACAACGCCCTGATCGCAGCGATGATCGCCAAGCACGGCGAGGCAAAGGCCGAGGAATGGCTGAAAGGCTTGAAGGCCAATCTCGCGCAGAAGCCGTCCGGCGGCGACCGCGAGCAGGCCCGCGACGTCGCAGCCGGCAAATGCGATATCGGCATCGGCAACACCTATTACGTTCCGCTGATGCAAAATAATCCGAAGCAGAAAGAATGGGCGGATGCCATCAAGGTGATCCTGCCGAACTTTAAGGACGGCGGAACGCATGTGAACGTTTCCGGGGCAGTACTTGCCAAGAACGCGCCGAACAAGGCCAATGCCATGAAGCTGATCGAATGGCTGGCCGGAAACAACGCACAGGAAATGTACGCCAACATGGTGTTCGAATATCCGGTCAAGGCAGGCATCGCCATCAATCCGGCGGTCAAGTCGTTCGGTGAACTAAAGGCCGATACCCTGCCGCTGGCCAAGGTCGCCGCCAACAAGAAGGCCGCCGCCAATATGGTCGACAAGGTCGGATTCGATAACTGATCCAACCCGCTCTGAGAATCCGCCGCTCCCGCAGGTGCGGGGGCGGCGTTTCCATGTGCAGGATATGATGGCACAGACCGCGACAGGGGAAACGTACGCGTTCCGGCTTCCGCAGCATGCGACGTCCCGGATTTTCTTGATCCTGCTGGCAGCCGCCGTGCTGGCACCGCTCGTTTCGCTCGCGACCTTCGCCTTTCGCGGCGATGCGGAGATCTGGCCGCACCTCGTCAATTACGTATTGCCGCGCGCCACGCGCGACACCGCGCTGCTGCTCGCCGGGGTCGCCGCTCTCACGGCAATCGCCGGCATCGGCGCCGCCTGGACCGTAACCGCGTTCGACTTTCGCGGCCGCGATTCGCTGTGCTGGCTTTTGCCGCTGCCGCTCGCGTTCCCGACCTATATCGTCGCCTATGTCTATGTCGACATTTTCGAACCAATCGGCCCGGTCCAGTCCGCCTTCCGCGCGCTGATGGGCTATTCGACCGCGGCGGAATACTGGTTTCCCTCGGTGCGCTCGCTGCCAGGCGCGATCTTCGTCTTCAGCCTGGTGCTCTACCCGTATGTCTATCTCGCCGCGCGCGCGATGTTCCTGACGCAAAGCGCCTCGCTGATCGAGGTCGCCCGCACGCTGGGCGCGACGCGTTTCATGCTGGCGCGCCATGTCGGCCTGCCGCTGGCGCGTCCGGCACTCGCCGTCGGCCTGTCGCTGGCGCTGCTGGAAACGCTCAACGACATCGGCGCCAGCGAATATCTCGGCGTGCAAACGCTGACGCTGTCGATCTTCACCACCTGGATCAACCGGTCGAGCCTGCCGGGCGCCGCCCAGATCGCCTGTGCAATGCTTGTCATCGTGGTCGCGTTGATGGCGCTGGAGCGCTATGGACGCCGCCATCGCCGCTTCGTCACGTCGCCCCGGCGCCAGCGTACGGTGCCGCGGATCCGGCTCACCGGCAGAGCGGCGGTGTTTGCGCTTTTCGGCTGCGCGCTGCCAGTCGTGCTCGGGTTTGTCCTGCCGTTCGCCTATCTCGGCTGGCAGGTTGCTCTGCGGGGATTGCTGACGGGCTTCGATCCGGACCTGCTGCGTTACACCGCAACCACCGTCACGCTGGCCGCGACCGCGACCGCGATCGCAATCGGACTGGGCCTCAGTGCCGCCATCGCCGTGCGCATGGTGCGCGGACGGCTCGCCGCATCTTGCCTGGTGATCGCCGGCCTCGGCTATGCCATTCCCGGCACCGTCCTCGCGCTCGGCCTGCTGTCGCCGCTGGTCGGCATCGACACCATCCTGAACGCCATCTCACGGGCGGCCGGCGGTCCAACGCTCGGTCTGGTGGTTGCGGGCTCGAGCGCGGCGCTGATCATTGCCTATGTGATCCGCTTTCTCGCCATCGCCACCGGCTCCGCCCAGGCCGGGCTGGCGCGCATCTCGCCCGCGATCGACGACGTCGCCCGTACACTCGGCACGCGACCGTCCGGCATCGCCTGGCTCATCCACATGCCGCTGACACGGCCGGCGCTGGGCGGTGCGGCTCTCCTGGTGTTCGTCGACTGCCTGAAGGAATTACCGGCCACGCTGCTGCTGCGGCCGCTGAATGTCGAGACGCTGTCGACCTACATCTACCAGTTCGCGACTCGCGGAAGTTTCGAGGAAGGATCGCTCGCCGCGTTGCTGATTGTCGCGGTTGGCATTCTGCCGGTGATCCATCTCACGCGGTTTTCGGAGATCGCACCGGCGCCGATGCCGCCGTCATCGCGATGACGGCGGACCAATTCAAGGCGCGTCAGTTGTTGAAGAGCTTGAGCTGGAAGAGATAGGTCAGGCCGAGCTTTGCGGTGAACTGGTTCTCGCTGCCCACCTGCGTGATCGGCGAATCCGCAGCATCCCCAATCAGCTTGTCGTAGATGAACTCGCCGCGGACCGCCCATTTCGGCGCGAATTCGTAGCGGAAGTTGAATTCGGCACCGACGCTCTTGAAGCCACCCCCCGGCGAATAGGCCGCGAGCGTGCCCGAGAGCGCCGATTCCGCCGGCGTCACGCCGAAATAGGTTTCCATGTAATCGCGGTTGGCGAAGGTGGCGCGCGGACCAATCGACCACAGGAGCGCCGGCGACGCCCGGAAGATGAAGTCGAGGCCGGTCTCGCCGACGATGCCGCTGTGACCGCCGAGGCCATAGCGGGCCGCGACCCAGGGGCGGATCCAGTCGAAGGTGTAGCCGACCTTGGCGCCGAGCTCGAACGTCATGTCGACATCGTTCAGTCCGAACAATTCCGGATAATCCGAGGTCTTGCGCTTGGACTGCAGATTGAACGACGGCCCGAAGGACCAGCCACGAAGGTCGGCGCGACCGTCCTTCACGACGCCGTAGCCGGGCAGCTGCAGATAATGCAGGGTGACAAACCCGGTCGGCCAGGCCTCGTAATTCTTGGACCCCGGATAGTCGGGCCGCACCTGTACGCCGGCACCCAGCTCGATCATCAGGTCGTAGGGCTGCTCAACCACCACCGGCGCTTTGGCCGGCATCGGCGGAATATCGGCAGCAAAGGCATTTGAACTGCCAAATGCCAGAGCGGCGGCCAACAGAGGGCGTTTCATGAATCCGCGATCCTAACCCGGTCGAATTTCCCCAATAGCCTGTGTAGCAGCCACCGGTAAAAGAATTCGGTAAAATCTTACACGGGCCAAAATTTGCGGAGAGTGTGCCCGTGAGGCGTCACCGTATATGTGCGGCGGGGACACGGGGTCCGGCACCCGCTCATCGGCATCTTTCGGGCGCAGCCTCAATCAACGGGGTGCAGTTTCACAGAGCCTTCAGGGCCAATGGACCGGACCCAGGCGGAATATCCGCCTCCAGCTTCTCCCGGGCCTCGAAAAACCTCCAGGCATTCGGGACCGACAGGCCCGTTGTCGCCGGGCGAGCCCGGCCGGTTCGACACGCCACGCATGACGGCTCGGAAATCAGTCCGGACGTGCGACGATACCGCCGATACGCTAGGCTTTGATTCAGCTATTTCGGCCCTGCCCCCGGAGCGACAATGTCCGAAGAGAAGACCGTCCGCCGCATCCTGCATTTCAAGTTCACGATGCCCTCCGCAGAAGGCGCCCAACTCCTCAAGATGCTGAAGACCTCGGCACCCTA
>JAEZBA010000097.1 GCA_023430245.1 Pseudomonadota bacterium | reverse complement strand
CAGGGTGCGCCCGCGACCGACGAAATCTGCGCCTACCGCCAGCTCGTCAAAATACAAAGGCAAGCTCTCCACACGATGCCGGGGTGTCCCGGCGATGAACGCTTTTTCCGTCCCGACCTGTGATCGCGCATCGCAAACGAATGTGCGATTAACGTACGCCCGTGCTATTATTGATAATCGCGTCGATGACCGCTGCTGTCAACACGCTGCCCGAAGTTTGAATAGCAAAACGCTGAGTGAGTTTTGCCAAGGCCGCAAGTCAGTTGCGCGTCGGTTGACGCTCATCCGTGTGATTACCTATAGTTCATTATCGACCGATCGTGCGATTATCGCGCATGCTCGTCTTTGGATTTTTCCATATAGCGACAGGAACGGGCTGAATGTCACTGACATGCGGTGATCTGATCAAAAGAGGTGCGACACTTTACGGCAGTCGGCCGGCAATTCTGTTCGAGGGTCGCAATTACACATTTTCCGAACAGGCCTCGCGGATGTGCCGGCTCGCCAATGCGTTGTTGGCGCAGGGATTGAGGAAGCAGGAACGCGTGGCGATTCTTGCGCGCAATTGCAGCGAGTATGTCGAGATATTCGGCGCCAACGAGTTGGCGGGCTTTATCTCGGTCAATCTGAATTGCCGCCTGTCGGCGAAGGAACTCGCCGTTATCTGTCAGGATTGTCAACCGAGCGTTCTCATTTTCGCCGAGGAGTTTTCCGAAACAGCCAGCCAGATTGCAGCGCAGGTATCGAGCATCCGCATTCGGATCGCGCTTCAGAGTGGCGGATTAAGCGAGCTTAATTACGAGGATGTTTTGGCAGGCGCCTCCGCGGATCTTCCGGCAGTCCAATCCAAGCCCTCCGATATCGCCTATATCATGTACACGAGCGGGACGACCGGGGGTTCGAAAGGCGTGATGATCAGCCATGCAGCCATGGCCGAGGCGACGCGGATGCTGTCCCACGAATGCGGCATTCTCTCATCCGATAAGGCGCTGATCGTGATGCCGCTGTTTCATCTTGGCGGAAAAATCGAGCAGATGAACTTCAGTCTGATGGGTGCGCAGATCGTTCTGAAGAGCAACTTCGAGCCGGCGGACATTGCCGAAACCATCGCGGCAGAACGAATAACCGCCGCCCATTTCGCGCCGATCATGATCCAGCGTGTGCTCGATGAGCTTGATGCGAAACCTCATGATTTCAGCGCGCTCCGCTGCGTTCACTACGCCTCCGCCCCGATGCCGGTCCCGCTGTTGAAGCGCGCCATTGGGCGACTTGGCACCATTTTCACGCAGGTTTACGGGATGACCGAATGTCTGGGCTGCACGGTGCTCAAGGCGCATGACCACGTGCTGGACGGGTCGGAGGACGATCGCCGCAGGCTCGGATCGGCGGGTCAGCCGCTGCTCGGCAACGAGGTGCGCATTCTTCGTGATGACGGCACGGCCTGCGAGCCGGGCGAAATCGGAGAGATTGTTATTCACTCGCCGACAGTGATGGACGGCTACTGGAACAAGAGCACGCTCACGGCGGAAGTCTTGCGGGACGGCTGGATGTTCACCCAGGATTTGGGCTTCGTCGACGACGGCGGCTACGTCTATGTTGTCGACCGCAAGAAGGACATGATCATTTCTGGCGGCGAAAACATCTACTCCTGGGAGGTGGAAGAGGTACAGCGCGGACACCCGGATGTGGCTGAGGTTGCGGTCATCGCCGTTCCCGATCTTCAATGGGGTGAGTCGGTGAAGGCTTGCGTGCAATTGCGCCCAGGCAGCAAGGCGACCGATACTGCCCTGATCGAATACACGCGCGAGCGGATCGCAAGTTACAAGAAGCCGCGCAGCATCGATTTTCTCGATGCTCTACCACGACTCTTCAACGGCAAGATCGACAAGAAAGCGTTGCGGGCGCCGTACTGGGCCAATCGCGATCGTCAGGTGTCTTGAGCGAAAGAGCCGTTGACGCGGGGGGCGGATGCAATACCAGAAGTTTCGAACCGACAACCGGCCACCGCAACCAGCACTGCCGCCCGGCGCCTGGGATTGCCAGTTTCACGTCTTTGGCGATCCGGCCCGCTATCCGCCTCGCCCCGGCTCGGCGTACGTACCGCTGCCTGAGGCGACGATCGATGTCGCATTGGAGATGCATCGCATTCTCGGCATTGCGAATGGCGTCATCGTGCAATCGACGGCGTACGGAAAGGACCACAGCGTGCTGCTGGACGCGCTTCAAAAGGCCGGATCACGCTATCGCGGGATCGCGATCGTTGACGACGATGTCAGTGATCGCGAATTACAGCGTCTGCATGATGGCGGTGTGCGTGGCGCGCGCTTCAATTTCTGGAAGAAGCTCAACATGGCGCCGAGCCCCGACAGCTTTCGACGGTCGGTTCGCCGGATTCGCGATCTCGGTTGGATTGCAAAGATCCATGCGGCGGGGGACGAATGGCTGGAGTTGTCCCCGCTCTTGCGCGAAGCCGAGCTTCCGCTTGTGATCGACCATTTCGGACATCTTGATATCAGCCGCGGGGTTGATCAGCCGGTCTGTAAATTGTTCATGGACCACCTCCGGGGCGAAAACTGGTGGATCATGGTCTCCGGTGGCGATCGGGTCTCGTCGATGGCCGAAGGCTGGGACGACGCGGCGCGCTTTGTCCAGGTCATCGCGTCGGCTGCGCCGGATCGAACAATCTGGAGCACGGATTGGCCGCACGTCCAGTACGTCAAGCCGATGCCAACCGACACTCAGCTTCTGGAGTTGCTCTACAGCGCCACGCCGGACCCCGACGTCCGTCGCAAGGTGTTGTGCCAAAATCCCGCGGCGCTGTTCAGCACCCCATAATTTGTGCGCTGAACAGGGCCGCAGTGTCCCGGGAATTATGCCCTCGGCGTCTTCAGCTTCACGTGGATATTTTTCTCCTGCGTAAAGGCGAACATTTCCTCGATGCATTCCTCGCGGCCGATGCCGGACTGCTTGAAGCCGCCGAACGGCGTGCCGATGAAGTGCTTGCTGACCTCGTTGACCCAGATGAAACCGGCTTCGACATTCATTGCGGTGCGGTGCGCGGCATTGAGGTCGTTGGTCCAGATCGAGCAGGTGAGGCCGTACTCCACCGCGTTGACCTGATCGATCATGGCCACCTCATCCGACCATTTGAAGATTGCGAGCACCGGACCGAAAATCTCCTCGCGCGCGATCCGCATGTCGGGCGTGCAATCGGCATAGATGGATGGCTCGACAAAAAAGCCGCCCTTCAGTTTTGGATCCGAGGGGGGGGCGCCGCCATGGATCAAGCGCGCGCCATCGGTCTTTGCAGAGTCAAGATAGGATAGCACGCGATCGTACTGCACTTGAGACACGATCGCCCCCATGGTGGTCGCGGGGTCGGTCGGAATGCCGGGCTTGTAATAGGCTGCCTTGTCCTTCACGCGCTCAAGCACGGCGTCGTAGATTTTTTCGTGAACAAAAGCGCGGCTGGTCGAGCCGCAGGATTGCCCGCACCAAGTGAAGTTCATGCCGCCGACCACGCCGCCTGCGACCTCGTCGGGATCGGCATCCGGATACGCAATCAGCGCGTTCTTGCCGCCAAGCTCGAGCAACACCGGCTTCACCGTATCGGCCGCCGCCTTCATGACCGCGCGTCCTGTCGGCACGCTACCGACCAGCGCCACCATAGCGATGTCGGGATGCGCGGAGAGGCGCGCGCCCGCGTCCCGGCCGCCCGGCACGACGTTGAATACGCCCGGGGGAAACAGGCCGTCGCACAATTCGGCCAGCCGGAGCGACGACATCGGCGCCTGTTCAGGCGGCTTCACCACAATGGTGTTGCCGGTCGCGAGTGCGGCAGCGGACTTGCCGGCGCAGAACATGAAGGGATGGTTGAACGGGATGATACGCCCGACCACGCCACGCGGTTCGCGCACAGAGAAATTCACCACGTCAGGCCCCATCGGGATCGAGGCGCCCTTCACCTCGGTGACCAGACCTGCGAAAAATTCGATCTGCGCAGCGGCAATCTGTGCATCCGCGAGCATCTCCTTGACCGGATTGCCGCAATCCGCGGCATCGATCATGGCAAGTTCGCCGGCATTCTCGCGCAGGATTTGCGCAACGCGCTTGAGGATTCGTGCGCGCTCCAGCGGCGGCACCCGGCGCCATTCGCGGAATGCGGCCTTCGCCGAGGCAATCGCGGCGTCCATGTCGGCGGCGCCGCAATCCGCGACCTTGCCGAGCGATTCACCGGTGCCGGGATTGATGGTGTCGAGATAGCGGCCGTCCTTCGGTGCGTGCCACTTGCCGCCGTAATAGGCGTCGCGATGGCCGGGCAGCGTGAGTTTGCTGGGGATGGCCGGTTGCGGCGGGGTCATGGTGTTCATGTCGTCACCTCTCAGATGGATGGACGCGGTGTCTGGTGAGCCGTCTCTTGCGCCCTTCCGCAGGATATTGACAAGGGGGCGCAGTCAAAGACAAGGTGCGAACGTTAAAAGATCATAAGAGCGATAATCGCCCAAGTGCGCTGAGGAGGGAAAGGGAATGCCAACATCTTTACGCCTTGCGATCACCGCGCTGATCGCGCTGGTTGCGGCTCAGGTGCCGCATCAAGCTTCTGCGCAAACTCAAGGCTGGCCGAACCGACCGATCAACATCGTCGTGTCGTTCGGCGCGGGTGGTACCGCCGATATTCTCGCGCGCATGATCGGCGAGGAGCTTTCCACCGCGCTTGGACAGCCGGTGGTGATCGAGAATCGGCCCGGCGCCGGCGGTAATCTCGGTGCGCAGACGGTGGCGCGCGCCGCGCCAGACGGCTACACGCTATTGATGAGCGGAAGTCCAACTCATTCGGTCGGCCCTCATCTGTTCAAGAACCTCTCCTACGATCCGATGAAGGATGTCCCGCCGGTCGCCATGATCGCGATCGCGCCGAATCTGCTGGTAGTGAATGCCGAACTGCCGGCCAAATCGGTGAAGGAGCTGGTGCAGCTCGCGCGCGACAAGCCGGGGCAGATCACTTTCTCCTCCGCCGGCATTGCCACCTCCGGCTATCTTGCGGCCGAAATGCTGAAGAGCAGCGCCAAGCTCGACATGGCGCATGTGCCGTACAAGAGTGGACCGGAGGCGGTGACCGGCGTCCTCGCCGGCGATGTCAGCTTTATCTTCTTCACCGTCCCGGCACTGCTGCCGCAGGTGACGGCGGGGAAACTGCGTGCACTCGCGATCACCGGCAAGGAGCGTAGCGCGCTTGTTCCGGACGTGCCCACCGTGGCGGAAGCCGGCTTTTCGGATTACGAAGTGCTGGCCTGGTTCGCGCTGTTTGCCCCGAAGGGAACCCCGGAGCCGATCGTGCAGCGGCTCAGCACGGAAATCGAGAAAATCCTGACGCGCCCCGATATTCGCGAAAAGATGGCGAAGCTCGGCGCTGAGCCGCGATTCATGAACTCGAAGCAACTCACTGATTTCGTCACGGTGGAGTCGGCCAAGTTCGGCAAGCTGCTCCAGGGCGCCAAGGCGGGCCAATAATCCCGCATGCGACTCGCCGAATATTCGCTTCATGCCTACGCGCTGCCTTATGCGCGGCCGGTAGTGTGGAGCGATATTGTCGAGGAGGCGGCACCATTCGTGTTGCTGCGTCTGACGGCAGACAGCGGTGAGACCGGCGTCGCTGAAGTCACCGTGAAGCCGACCTGGGATGGCGTTACCGCGCGCAGTCTGGTCGCTGCGATCGAGGACATGTTCGTTCCACTGCTGCGGACGCTCGATCTGTCCGACGCGTTCGCGGTGCGGCGCGCGCTTGACCGCATACCGGAAAATCTCGCTGCCAAGTGCCTTGTCGACAATGCCTGCTGGGACCTCAATGCTGCGAAATCGAGCCGTCCACTCTGGCAGACTTGGCATGGCAGCCCCCGGGTGGAAGTGTCATGGGCGGTCACGCGTCAGGCGCCACAAGCGATGGCGGTCGAGGCCGCCGAGATGTGCGCGCGTCACGGATTTCGCACGCTCAAGGTGAAGGGCGGGCAGGGGCTTGCGACCGACGTCGAGGGCATTCGCGCGATACGAAGCGCAGTGGGCGATACGGTTGCGCTCTATGTCGACTGCAACGGTGCCTATAAGCCGCATGAAGCCGCGGATTACGCGTGTGCAGTGGGAGACGTTGGCGCACGTGTCGTCGAAGACCCGTGTCCGCTCGCGCCGGACGCGGCCTTTGCGGCGTTGCGAGCGCTATCTCCGATCCCCGTCCTGGTTGATTTCTGTTCGTGGTCGCTGCGGGATGCACACCTGTTTCTGGCGCACGGCGCGCAGGGTCTCAGCGTCAAGCCCGGGCGGTTCGGTTTGACCGATTGCCGGCTGATGCAGGCCGCCGCAGACAAAGCCGGTTGCGGCATCGTTGCGGGCCTGATGGGCGAGAGCGCGCTCGGTACGCTGGCCGGCCTGCAATTCGCTGCTGCCGTCTGCGCTCCGCTGCTGCCGGCGGAACTGACCTGGTATCTTGCGATGAACGAACAGGTCGTATCGCATGTGCCCGCGATCGCCGACGGGTGCGTGGATTTGCCGGAAACGGCGTCGCTCGCACCGCAGGTCGACTGGAACGCCGTCAGACGGTTCGCACTATGATTTCAACGACTGGCGAGGGTTGCACGACGTCGCGGTGCCGGGGCGGAAAAACGGTCGGTGCTGCCTGCCTGCCCACGCGCCTGAAGCATTCGCTCGAGACTGGCCGCGGCCTCGAGTAGCAGCGGCACGTGATCCTTCACAAGCTTCGGGTTGCCGGAGCCGTAATTGGCAATGTTGATGGCGCCCATCAGCGTGCCGTCCGGGTAGCGGATCGGCGCAGCAATGGCGACGATGCCGTTGGTCAGGACGCTCGAGACCAGCACCCAACCCTGCTTGCGGGCCTTTTCAATCGAAGCCTTCAGGTCGCGCACACCGATCGGCATCCTGTCGGAATGACTTTTCAGCGACTTGAGATAACGGCCGAATTCCTCGTCCGGCAGCCCGGAGAGAAGCGCGTGGCCGAGCGACGTCGTGTAGGCGGGCACACGACCGCCGATACTCACCGATATTTGCAGGATTTGGGTT
>JAEZBA010000044.1 GCA_023430245.1 Pseudomonadota bacterium | reverse complement strand
CGGCGCGTCCACTTCGTCCAGCACGCAGATCGGCGCCGGATTGGTGAGGAACACCGCAAAGATCAGCGCCATCGCGGTCAGTGCCTGCTCGCCGCCGGACAGAAGCGACAGAGACTGCGGCTTCTTGCCGGGCGGTTTCGCCATCACTTCGAGCCCGGCCTCCAGCGGATCGTCGCTTTCGATCAATTGCAGTTCGGCCTCGCCACCGCCGAACAGCTGGGTGAACAGATGCTTGAAGTGTCCGTTCACGACCTCGAACGAAGCGATCAGTCGCTCGCGCGCCTCTCGGTTGAGGTTCTGGATGCCCTGCCGCAGCCGCTTGATGGCTTCGACCAGATCGTCGCGCTCGGTGACCAGCGAGGTATGCTGGGTCTCGACCTCGGTCAGTTCCTCTTCGGCGCGCAGGTTGACGGCGCCCAGCCGCTCGCGCTCCCGCCGCAGTTTTTCGAGATCGCTCTCGACCTCGGCCACGTCGGGCAGCGTCGCGCCTTCCGCGATTTCGGCCATGGCCGCGACGCCCTGAGGCTCGACCTCGAGCATCTCGCGGATTTCGTGCTCGACATCGGTGAGCCGGCGGCGTGCGCCCTCGCCGCGCTCCTCGGAACGGCCGAGTTGCTCGCGCGCGCTGCTGAGCGCCTTGAGCGCAGCACGCGCGGCACTGTTCGCAGCCGATGCGGCGCTCTCGCCCTCGGCCAGCCGGTCGCTCGCCTCGCGCTTCGCTTCTTCGGCGATCTGCACCTCTTCAAGCAACGCGATCCGCTTCTCCTCGAACAGCCGCGGCGCATCGACCAGGCTGTCGCGTTCGGTCGTGGCCTCCCCGAGCCTCGTCTCGAGCGCCGCAATCTGCTTGGCGGTACGCTCCTGCGTATCGATCCAGGATTGCTGTTCGCCGGCAATCGCCTCCAGCCGCTTTTTTGCGATCTCGGCTTCGCGGCTGAGCGCCTGCGCCTCCGCGCGCAATTCCGCGGCACCGACCCGGCGGGTCGATATCTCGTTGCGGATCTCTTCCAGCCGCGCTTCCAGTTCGGCGGTCGGCTGCAATTCGGACAGCGCCTGCTGCGCCTGCGCCTGCGCAGCGGCGGCCTCGTCGCGGTTGGCGCCAAGGCGCGTCTGCGCCTCGGTCAGCGCCGCCCGGCGGGTGGTGATGTGGGTGAGATCGCGTTCGGCTGCGGCATGGCGCTCGCGCGCTTCATTGGCGGCACGTTGCAACTCGCGCCAGCGGTTGCGCGCTTCGGTCTCGGCGGCATTCGCGGAGGCCACTTCCTGCTCGGCCTTGGCCACGATCTCGCGCTTGGCTTCGGCATGGGCGCGCGCCGAATCGAGCTCGGCTTCGATCTCTGCCAGGCGATTGCGTTCGGCGAGGCGGCGCGCCGCGCCGGTCGGGGCATTGGCTGCGACCGCAAATCCGTCCCAGCGCCACAGATCGCCCTCTCGCGACACCAGCCGCTGGCCGGGCTTCAGCAACGGCACGAAGCGGTCGGCCTCGGCCCGATCCACGAGCCCGATCTGGCGCAGACGGCGATCGAGTTCGGCGGGCGCAGTGACATGACTGGTCAGCGGCTCGACCCCCTCGGGGAGAACCGGATCGCTCGGATCGACGATCGCGCCGGCCCAGCGCATCGGCGAGCGCGGATCGGCCGGCGCTTCCAGATCGTCGCCGAGGGCTGCGCCGAGCGCGGTCTCGTACCCCTTCGCGACATTGAGATTGTCGATTACCGATGGCCACAGGCTGCCCGAGTCCACATGCAGCACCTTGCGCAGCGTGCGCGCTTCGGTTTCGAGCCGTCCGGCGCGGCGTTCGGCCTCGGCGAGCGGCTTGCGTTCGACATCGAGCGCCTGACGCGCGGCGGAGTGCGCGGCCTCGGCGCGCAAGGCGGCGGCTTCGCCCTCACCAACCGCCTCCTGCGCGGCTTCGACCGCATGCAGCAGGGCATCGAGATCGGGGCCGCCTTCGTTTGCGGCGTCGATCCGCGCAAACTCGGCGACCACATCGGCGATGTCGCGTTCGAGGCGCGTCAGCCGCTCGGTCTGCTCGCGGGCGGCACGCTCCAGCGTATTGCGGCGTGCGGTCAGGTCGGCGAGCGCACCGGTCGCCTCGCTGAAATTCTTCTCCGATTCGGCGAGCTGCGCATCGGCTTCCGCAACCCGCTCGTCGGCATTGAGGCGCTTGCTTTCGCCGGCCTCCAGATCGCGCCGCAGCATTGCGGCTTCTTCGGTGAGCCGTGCCAGCGCGGTTTCCGAATCCATTGCAAGCTGGCGTTCGCGGGCGATGTCGTCGTTGAATTGCAGCAGCCGCTGCGCCAGTTCGGCGAGGCGTTCCTTGGCGCGCACCTCCTCGCGGTCGAGGGTCTCGCGCGCGGCCACCAGCCGCTGCAAGGCGGCGCTGGAGCGGGCTTCGGCTTCGCGCAGCGGCGGCAACGCCGCGGCAGCCTCTTCATGCGCCTTGCTGGCTTGCGTTTGCGCCAGCGTGGCAGCGGCAACAACGCGGACGCCTTCGTCACGCGCCTGATCCGCTGCGGCCAGTTCCGTATTGGCATTCAGCCAGCGCAGATGAAACAGCGTGGCTTCCTGCTTCCGCACCTGTGCCGAGACGTTGCGATAGCGGATCGCCTGGCGGGCCTGGCGCTTCAGCGCCTCCATCTGCGAGGCAAGCTGGCCGATCACGTCTTCCAGTCGCTGCAGATTCTGCTCGGCGGCGCGCAGCCGCAATTCGGCTTCGTGACGGCGCGCATGCAGGCCGGAAATGCCGGCGGCCTCTTCCAGCACGCGGCGGCGCTGCTCGGGCTTCGCCTGAATGATCTCGCCGATCCGGCCCTGATGCACCAAGGCCGGCGAGCGCGCCCCGGTGGAGGCATCGGCAAACAGGATCTGCACGTCGCGCGCGCGCACTTCGCGGCCGTTGATGCGATAGGTCGAGCCCTGGTCGCGCTCGATCCGCCGCGCCACCTCGATCATGTCGACGTCCATATAGGCCTGCGGCGCCAGCCGCGCGGTATTGTCGATCGCCATCGACACTTCGGCATTGTTGCGCGCCGGGCGGTTACCGGAACCGGCGAAGATCACCTGATCCATGTCGGTGGCGCGCATGGACTTGTAGGAATTCTCGCCCATCACCCAGCGCAGCGCCTCGACAAGGTTCGACTTGCCGCAACCGTTCGGCCCGACCACGCCGGTGAGGCCGGGTTCGATCAGAAAATCGGTGGGCTCGACGAAGGACTTGAAACCGGTCAGCCGCAGTCGCGTCAGCTTCATTGCTGGACTTCTTCTTTCCGTGCCGGCGCCCGCGGACGCCTTTTTTCAGATCCGGGGGGCGAATCGCTCAAAGCGCACCCCTGAGGAGGCCGGAGAATGGGGACGCCTTGTGCCAAGGGCAAGGCGAAAACCGCGTTTCCCCCAAGTCGCTGAAATCGCGGAAAAATCAGTGTTGACAGGGAATTTTGAGGGTTGCGGCGAGGAGCCTAAGGGCGGGTGGGGCCGCGTTTAATCGGATCGCGCCCGTGTTTTGCTGACAGCGCTTGATTGACGAGAAGGCGAGTTAGCCCGATCAAGTGACACGATGGGCAGCACTTAATGCACCTCCAAGGTTTGCGACTGAACACTCACCCTGCATGGGTTCGGAGGTACATATGGCTTTGAGAAAGAACCGGCTCTTTGTCCGTTGCGGCACTTATTTCGAGGCTACCGCCGAAGGGGTTTGGGAATCTTTGCACTCGTAGCGAGCCTAGCCATTTTCGCTGTGCTGTTCTTTGCACTACATGGGACATTGCTTTAACCAGCTAACCCGCGAACGGATCAAGCACGATCACCCCGGTGCGGGCGATATCGCCGACGTTACGGGTAACCAGCGTCAGGCCGCGGACCTTGGCGGTCGCTGCGAGCAGCCCGTCGATCAGCGGAAGCGGGTCGGGCACGCCAAGGATCGCCCAGGCCTCGGCGATCGGCTCGTCGATTGGCAGAACACGGTCGCCAAGCCGCGTCCGCATCTGCGTAAACCACAGGTCAAGAGCTGCGGCCTGCACCTTGTCGCTTCGCCGTTTCAATTCAATGCCACGCCGGATTTCCGCGAGCACCACCACACTCGTTCCAATGTCAGTCGCCGGCGTGCGGGCGACCCAGCGCGCAACATTCGGATGTGCTCTTTCGCGCTTGCGGATTTCGGAAATGACATTGGTGTCGAGCAGGAACCTCACAGATCGATCTCGCGCCAGTCCTTTTGACGCGGCTGATCGAACACGCCCGCAAAGGCGTCGTCCGGAAGGTCGGAACCGAAAACATCGAACGCCGTCGTGATTTCGGTATCCACCAGCGCCTTCTCCAGAGTGGACCGCAGGGCTTTCGCTTTTTCGGGTTTGCTTCGCAGCGTCTCGGCCACGGCACGGATCAGCGCGGCATCACTTCTAGGGGCCTGAACCTCTACCCGCACAAGACCGCGTGCCGTTGCGCGCCGTCGATGCGATCGGGTGGCCCGAATTTGAGATTTAGTGGCCATCACGACGCCTCTTAGGTTTCCGGTTATATAACCGGAAACCACCGAGATGCCAAGGGCGCTTGGGCTGCGAGCGAGTTCGCGAGTATCAGCGCGGCATCACGTCACGGGCTAGCTATGCCCGCGCTTGTGGCGGGCATCCACGTCTCAACAGCGTCCCTCAACTGAAAAGCGCGATGGCCGGGTCGAGCCCGGCCGTGCCCCTCAGAACGCGCGGCTAACCTCAGCTCTTCAGAAACGGCTCGAGCTGTTTGTCGAGTTCGGCGATGGTCAGAGTGCCGCGGAACAGCTTGCCGTTGATGAAGAAGGTCGGCGTCGATTGCACGCCGAGCTTGTCGGCGGCATGGGTGCGGACGCTCTCGATCGCCTCCAGGATCTTCTGATCCTTCAGGCAGGATTCGAAGCTCTCCTGCGTGAAGCCTGCCTGCTTGGCCAGCGCCAGCAGCGGCGGAATCGGGTTCTGCACCACCCATTCCTTCTGCTTGTCGAACAGCATCTCGATCATGGCGTGATACTTGTCGTTGCCGGCGCAGCGCGCCAGCATGAAGCCCGCGGCCGCCAGCGGGTCGAGCGGGAATTCGCGCAGGATGTATTTCACCTTGCCGGTGTCGATATATTTCTTCTTCAGTTCCGGATAGGTGGTGTTGTGGAAGGTTGCGCAATGGCCGCAGGTCATCGAAGCATATTCGATGATGGTGACGGGCGCGTCGTCCTTGCCCACAACCACGTCGCCGAGCGGGCCTGCCTGCATCAGTTCGACCGAACTCACGGACTGCGCCTGCGCGGCGCCGACAAAATCGCCGACCAACGCAGACCCTCTGCCGAACGGGAGTGCGAGCACGGCCGAAAAGGCAGCAGATGTGGCGAGAAACTGGCGGCGGGTGATGAGCACGGAAAACTCCTGCGGCTGAACCGGCAAATTCGGGGTCTGGCTATCCTGTCACAAGGGATGTGGCAATGGCGCGGCGGCTCCGCCACCACCCGGATCGCCGTCACTTTCCCTTGATGGCGGCGCCGAGCCGGGCGAGCGCCTCTTTCAGCGCCGGATCGGCTGAGTCCGGCAGGGTTCCAGCAACGCGTTCAACAGCTTGCGGGTCGAGCGCGCGGTCCGGCCGGACCGGGACGCGGCGCAGCGGTGCCTGCCGGATCGCTATCTTCGCGATGGCGGCAAAGCCGAAATATCGGTTCACCCGCTCCAGGATCACGCCCGACAGGTGCTGGATCTCGATCGCGGCGGGGCCGGCGACCCGCAGCACCAGGGTGCCGGGCTCGGGCTGCCGCCCCACCGGGCCGCGCGGCCCCTGGATTTTAAGCGGCTCGGCATATTGCGCCACATCGTCGCCGACGATCGCCGACCAGCGCACCACCAGTTCCGACGAGGCGAAGCCCTGTTTGCGGAAACTGTCAGCCAGCAGCGAGCCAGCGATGTCTGTCAGCGGACGGGCGAAGCGTCTGGGCTTGTTCAAGAATCCGGCCTTGTTCGGGCTTGTTCGGCGCTTGGGCCTCTGCCACACGGGTCGCATGACGCTAGCAAACCGCAAGGCGCGGAAAAAGCCCGACCGATCAGGCAAATCCGCCGATGCGGCGTCGCCAGTCTCGGCGGCGGCCTTGCTTGCCTGGTATGACAGGCACCGCCGAAGATTGCCGTGGCGGGCGGAAAGCGGTGCGCCGTCAGACCCTTACCGGGTGTGGCTGTCGGAAATCATGCTGCAGCAAACGACCGTCAAAGCAGCCGCGCCGTATTTTCTGCGCTTCCTTCAGCGCTGGCCGACGGTGACCGACCTGGCCGCGGACAGGCTCGAAGAAGTGCTGAAGCTCTGGGCCGGATTGGGTTACTACGCCCGTGCTCGCAATCTTCACGCCTGTGCTCGCGCAATCCTCGAACGGCATGGCGGCCGTTTCCCCCAGACCGAGGCGGAACTCCTCGCCCTCCCCGGCATCGGCGCCTATACGGCCGCCGCCATTGCCGCCATCGCCTTCGACCGCAAGGCATCACCGGTCGACGGCAATATCGAGCGGGTCGTGACCCGCCTGTACGCCATCGAAGCGCCCCTGCCCGGCGCCAAGCCGATCATCCGCGAACGCGCTGCGACGCTGACGCCGGACGCGCGGCCGGGCGATTTCGCGCAGGCGATGATGGACCTCGGCGCCACCATCTGCACGCCGAAGAAGCCGGCCTGCGCGCTCTGCCCCGGGCCCGCGCCGGGCGGCGCGCGCCGGCGCGGCGACCAGGAGAGCTTTCCGCGCAAGACCCCGAAGGCTGAAGGCCGGTTGCGGCG
>JAEZBA010000694.1 GCA_023430245.1 Pseudomonadota bacterium | reverse complement strand
CAACTATGGCGGCGGGCCGGTCGGCGTCGAGACGATTGCTGCCGCGCTTTCGGAGCCGCGCGATGCGATCGAGGACATCATCGAGCCGTTCCTGATCCAGAAGGGCTTCGTGCAAAGAACGCCGCGCGGCCGCCTCTTGACCGGGCATGCCTTCCGCCATCTCGGTCTCGCCGAACCGGCGCGCGATCCCGCGCAATTCGGATTGTTCGGGCAGGAGGATTGAACCTCCCGGCCGCGCTGCGCGACTAACAAGCCCTGCCTTCAACGGGTGCGCGCATGTCCGACTTTCTCAAAGAGGCGACCAACTGGGCGACGATGCCGATCCCCGGCGCAGAGACGCCGGAAGAGCAGGCGAAGCTGTTTGACGCCATGCCGATGGCCGAGCTCGCCGATACCTGGCGCGCCTTGCAGCAGGTCGGCTTGCGCGACAAGACCGACGGGACCTGGGCAACATTCCACTATTTCGACTCGCTGCCGCACCAGCAGCCGGAGCGCGCGCTGGATCTCATTCTGGAGCTTTTGCAGCGCGAGGCCGAGATGGCGCTGCTGCTGCAACTCGGTGACAAATTCACGCCGGCATTGATGATCAACCATGGGGCCGGTCTCATCGACCGGCTGGAGCGGGAGGTGGCGGATAGACCGAAGCTGCGCTGGCTGCTGGGCAGCGTCTATTGGTGGACCGAGGACAAGGCGCTGGAAAGCAGGCTTGCCGCCATTGCCAACCGGGACGGGTGGCGTGCTACCCGCGATGCGCATGAGGAGCGCAATCCACTGATCGATTTCGCGCGGTTGTCGCCAGCAGAAATCGCCAGCGTCTGGATCGCGCAAAACGAATGCGCCGACAAAGACCGCGACCAGAACTGGTCGGCGCTGCGCGATTACGAAAGCGAGCTGCGCGCCCAGGCGCCGGAGCGGGCGCTGGCGATCATCGTCGAGGTGCTCAAGATCGAGACCAATCCGAATATGTTGTCCTATCTCGCGGCCGGTCCGCTGGAGGATCTGATCACGCTGGCGACGATCGACATGATCGAAGCGGAGGCCGCCAGCAATGAACGCTTCAGGTGGCTGCTGGGCGGGGTGTGGTACTACACCGCGCCGGACGAATTGAAGGCGCGGCTTGATGCGATTGTGCAGGGGCGGCACTGGTAGTTCGCCACCGCTCAATCCGCGCTCGGAAGCGAAATTGTCGCATGCGGCCGATTGCCCGCAATCATTCGCATGGTTCGGCGTTTATGCCTTCGCAACACGTCGATGCGGGGGACTTCATGCAGCGGACTGGAACTTCGATTGCGTGGCGCGCAATTGTGCAGCTTGCACGCGGCATGGTGATCTTTGCCTTCGTAGTCTCGACTTCGTCGCAAGGACTGGCGCGCACCAGTCCGGTGCCGGACGAGACGGAGGCCGAGTCCGTCGAATACGAGGCGGTGCGCATCGGCGGCACGTTCGAGTTCCCGTGGTCGATCGCTTTCCTGCCCGACCGTTCGCTGCTGCTGACCGAGCGCAGCGGTCGGCTCCAGCATGTTCGCTCGGACGGTATCGCGCGCGAGATCCAGGGCCTGCCGCCGATATTCTCGGCCGGACTGGCCGGTCTGCTGGATGTCGCGGTGGATCCCGACTTCGTCAAGAATCGACGGATCTATCTCTCGCATGTCCATGGCAGCGCGGAGCATTCGACAATCCGGGTGATACGGGCGCAGCTCAGTCGCAACTACGATCGGCTGCTCGCAAAGACCGTCATCTTCGAAAGCACCGGCGCCGAGAAGGACGAGCAATATGGCGGCCGGCTGGCAGTCACGCGCGACGGGTATCTCTTTTTGACGATTGGCGATCGCTGGGAACAGGATCGGGCGCAACGTCTCGACGATCATCTCGGCGCCGTCATCCGGATCCGCACCGACGGCAGCGTGCCGCCGGATAATCCGTTTTTCGGCCGGAAGGATGCGAAGCCGGAAATCTGGAGCTTTGGGCATCGCAACGCGCAAGGGCTCGCCGTCGACGAGGACCGTGGTCACCTTTATGCAGTCGAGCACGGGCCGATGGGTGGCGATGAACTGAACCGGATCGAAAGCGGTCGCAATTACGGCTGGCCGATCATTTCGCATGGCATCGCCTATGACGGCACGCCGATGCCGGGCGGCAAGGCGCAGGACGGCATGGAGCAGCCGGCGCATGTGTTCGGCGAGCCGCCGGCGCAGGCTCCATCCGGCCTCGCGGTTGACGGTGGCGGCGCAACGCCGATCCTGTGGGTCGGTACGTTGGCCGGCCAGGCTCTGCTGCGGCTCGATCGCGACGGCGAGGGCTGGCGCGAGACCCGGCTGCTGCATGAGCAACTCGGCCGCATCCGCGATGTCAGGCTCGGACCGGACGGTTTGCTCTATGTGATAACCGATGATCAGGAAGGCGGCCTTTACCGGCTCGATCCCATCATCGAACAGGCGGGGCAGCCACGTCCCGCGCGTTGAGGTTGGTATCGCCGCGAAGATTGGTATAACGCGCGCTTCCGCAAGCGAGCGACGCTGAGCTATGACATCCGTTCCTCTCGACGGCGAACTGCGTGACGGGCGCCACACTTTCATTGTGCGCGTCTATTACGAGGACACCGACTTCACCGGCATCGTCTATCACGCCAATTATCTGCGCTACATGGAGCGCGGGCGCACCAACTATCTGCGGCTGATCGGCGCCGACCATCGCGTGCTTTTCGAACAGACCGAGGAGGAGGCGCCGGGTTTCGCCTTTGTCGTGCGCTCGATGACGCTGGATTTCCTGAAGCCCGCGCGCATGGACGACATCCTCACGATCGTCAGCGAACCGAATGAGGTCAAAGGCGCCTCCGTCACCATTCGCCAGCGCGTAATGCGCGGCGACGAGTTGCTGGTGCAGGCTGATGTCCGCGTTGCCTTCATCTCCGGCGGGCGCGCGAAGCCGATCCCGAAGCCACTGCGGATCGCGATGAAGGCCGATCAGGACGCGGCCAGCGCGTGACCTGCGCCCGACATGCCCTTGACTCAATGCGAGCCTGATCGGCAAAACGTTGCGGCCGGTTAGCCAGAAGCAGGGAGCCCTGCATGTCGCGTCCGCCGTTTCCGCCGTTCACCGAAGAGACCGCGCGGCAGAAAGTCCGCATGGCCGAGGATGCCTGGAATTCGCGCGACCCGGTGAAGGTCTCGCTCGCCTACACGCCGGATTCCACCTGGCGCAACCGTTCGGAATTTTTCGTCGGTCGCGATGCGATCGTGGATTTCCTCACCCGCAAATGGGCGAAAGAGCTGGATTATCGCTTGATCAAGGATCTCTGGGCGTTTCACGGCAGCCGCATCGCGGTGCGCTTCCAGTACGAATGGCATGACGAGAGCGGCGCCTGGTTTCGCTCCTACGGCAATGAGCAATGGGAATTCGACGCCGCCGGGCTGATGAAGCGGCGTGAAGCGTCGATCAACGACATGCCGATCAAGCAGGAGGAGCGGCGCTTCGTCTGGGATGCGCCTGGACGGCGTCCGGATGACGTGCCGGGGCTGGCAGCGGTTCCATTTTGAGCGAGCCGGCCATCGACGCGGCCCTTCGACGCATGTTAATGCGATTCACATGGTCTGGAAACGCGGCGGCACGGAGCGGGGCTATCACCACGGCAATCTGAAGGAAGCCCTGGTGCGCGCAGCGCTTGCCTTGATCGCCGAGAAGGGGCCCGCCGGCTTCACCTTCGCGGATGCGGCCCGCTGGGCCGGTGTCAGCGCCGCGGCGCCCTATCGCCATTACCGCGACCGCGACGAACTGCTCGCCGACGTGGCCCGGCGCGGCTTCGACGAGTTTACCGACCGTCTCTCGAAAGCCTGGGATCAGGGAAAGCCCGATCCGCAAACTGCGTTTCAGCGTCTGGGCAAGAGCTATCTCGCCTTCGCCCGCTCCGAGCCGGCTTTCTATTCCGCCATGTTCGAGGCCGGAGTTCCGCCAGACGCCAATCCGGACCTCCGTGCCGCCGGCGACCGGGCCTTCGCAGTCGTGCGCTCCGCCTGCGAAGCGATTTCGGTGCTGCTGCCGAAGGACAAGCGGCCGCCAGCGCTGATGATGGCGCTACATATCTGGGCGCTTTCTCACGGCATCGCCTCGCTGTTCGCCCGCGGCGACGGATCGCAGCGTGCCCTTCCGATGTCGCCGGAAGACCTGTTGGAAGCAGGAGTCCTTGTCTATCTAAGTGGTCTCGGCCTGCACGGGCGATGAGCCCGGGTTGAGCCTTAAGCCAGCCCGAAATGACGCAACCGTGAAGCGCGCGCCTTGACGGGGCGGCAGTCCACCGTTATGTAAATGTTATTAACATTCACATCTCGCCATGAGGATGCGATGAACGCGATGACACTCACGGACAAGATCGACGACTACGGCAGGCCAGCCTGGATCCTTCTGACGGTCCTCGGCTTCGTCGTGTGGTGGCCTATCGGCCTCGCCCTCCTGGCCTTTACGGTATGGAGCGGTCGAATGGCTTGCAGTCGCTACGGCATGGAACGCTGGCAGAACAAGATGACCCGCATGCAGGAGAAAATGGACCGCGTGCGCACCCAGATGCAGGGCGGCGGCAATGGCGGCGGGTTCTGGTCGCCTCCGTCCTCCGGCAACCGCGCATTCGACGAATATCGCGCCGAGACGCTGCGCCGGCTCGAGGACGAGCAGCGCGAGTTCCAGGAATTCCTGGTGCGGCTGCGCGAGGCCAAGGACAAGGCCGAATTCGACCAGTTCATGGCCGATCGGCGTGGTCGCCCCGACATCACGCCGCCGTCGCCCTCTCAGACGTAACCGTCTCGCGTATCGTTACGTCTTCCACGCCCGCCGGCGATGAACCGGCGGGCATTTTTCATTTTGATTTTTGTCCCGGCGCCGGCTCCGCGCTGTCGCCGGCCTGGTCGTTCGTCGCGAGCCGGAACGGGGTCCACCCGCCGAGCTCGATCAGTGTCTTCAGCACGATCACGATGACCAGCGGAGCCATGCTCCCGAACAGTTCCGCAACCCATGCGCCGAAAATGATGCCGAACTGCATCACGATGATGCGCGTGTAGAGCGATTTGATCACCGGTCCGAGCCGATCCGTGCCGCTGCTGTCGGCCGCCGCGGTGGGAGGCACAGGCACAAAGCCGAATCGCAGGGAGAGCGACGTCACGACCGTCGGCTGCGGTGTCGCCGTGACGAAGCCAATCAGGCCGGCGAGAAAGGCGAAGACCAGCGCCACCCATGCGCCGGTCTCGATGAACAATGCATGGAGGAAGACCAGTGGGCCGTCCATCCGGCTTTCCCATTCGCCGGCGAATAGCATGAGCAGAAAGCCGAGATGCACGCCGATGAAGATGCCCGAATGCAGAGCGAAGAAGACGGTCTTGGCGAGATTGATCACAGTGTGGCCAGCCGGATTTTGTCCGGGCGGCGCATCCGGGTCGGGCATGGTGGCGATGCGCGCGAGCGTCCAGCCGGCGATTATGAGCGTCTCGGCCCAGTACACCATCAGCACCAGAAACGCGTCCCAGCCCCAGAACCAGACGCCTGCGAGCGGTAGGAGGTTGGCGGCGAGGATGAAGAATTTGGCCATGCATTGTTTCCACGACGGTCAGGCGCGAAATAGATGCCCGCGGCTGCAAAATCGGAGTTCGCTCCCGACGCCATGCGCTCGGACTGGCCGCGCAGCGGCCGATACAAATCGTAGCGAATCCGTAACCAATCCTTAACCACAATAGGCGCTGGTTAGGAGCGTGGGAGACCCGGCCACGCCCTAGTTTGGCCAAGTTTCGCGGGGATTTCGTCGGTCTTGCCGGAGGTGGACGGCGACGTCTTCGTAAAAATCGGACCTGAGTGCCGCGTCCGCTAACGGGCGCGACCCGATTTCCGATGTGGGACGGACACAGGCGTGCGACGCTTTGTCGGGCTGTCGAGCAATGGGCTGACGCGAGCCCGGAGAGACTTCGTATGGAAACCGACGTAGCGCAGTCGGCTTTGTCTGCGGGCCCGGATCTGTCGATCCTCGGCCTGTTCTGGCAGGCGCATTGGGTCGTCAAGGCGGTGATGATCGGGCTGCTGGCCTGCTCGATCTGGGTCTGGGCGATCGCGATCGACAAATACTTGCTATTCCGCCGCACCAAGTCGGCGATGGACCGCTTCGAACAGGCCTTCTGGTCCGGTCAATCGCTCGAGGAACTCTATCGGTCGCTCTCGGCCAAACCCACGCATTCGATGGCCGCCTTGTTCGTGGCCGCGATGCGGGAATGGAAGCGCAGCTTCGAGGGGCACGCGCGCTCGTTCGCCGGCCTGCAGCAGCGTATCGACAAGGTGATGGACGTCACCATTACCCGGGAGATCGACCGGCTGGAGCGCCGCTTGCTGGTGCTGGCGACCGTGGGGTCGGCCGGCCCTTTCGTCGGGCTGTTCGGGACCGTCTGGGGCATCATGAACAGCTTCCAGTCGATCGCGGCCTCGAAAAATACCTCGCTGGCGGTGGTGGCGCCGGGCATCGCCGAAGCATTGTTCGCGACCGCGATCGGCCTTGTTGCCGCCATCCCCGCGACGATTTTCTATAACAAGTTCGTGTCCGAGGTGAACAAGCAGGCGCATCGGCTTGAAGGCTTTGCCGACGAATTCTCGGCGATTCTGTCGCGTCAGATCGACGAGCGGGGAACCTGACCGATGGCGATGGGTGGCGGTAGCGCGGGGGTCCAGGGCGGAAGCCGGCGGCGGCACAGCCGCAAGCCTGTCATGGCCGAGATCAACGTCACCCCGATGGTCGACGTCATGCTGGTGCTGCTGATCATCTTCATGGTGTCGGCGCCGCTGCTCACCGTCGGCGTGCAGAGCGACCTGCCCCAGACCCAGGCCAAGAGCCTGAGCCAGGACAAGGAGCCGCTCACGGTCACCGTCAACACCAAGGGCGAAGTCTATCTGATGAATTCGGAGATCAAGGTCGAGGAGCTGATTGCCAAGCTCAAGGCGATCACCGAGGCGCGCGGGGGCGCCGACGAGCGCATCTACGTACGTGGCGACAAGAACGTGAATTACGGTACAGTGATGCGGGTGATGGGGAGGCTGTCGGCGGCGGGTTTTCGCCGGGTCGCGCTTGTTACCGAGGTTGAACAGGGGACCTGATCCGCAGGGACATGAGGACTGGGCTCGCCATATCGAGTGTCGTGCATGCGTCCGCCTTGCTGTGGGCGGTGCTGACATTCGCGTCCAGTCCACTGGATTCGATGCCGACGGAGTCGCTGCCGGTCGACATTATTTCACCGACGGAATTCAGCCAGCTCACCGCCGGGTCCAAGACCGCCAAGCTTCAGGAGGCGCCGAAGCCGCTGGTCGAAAAGGAAGGCGAAAAGAAGCAGGTCGAGGATCACACCGCCAAGATTTCCGAGAAGAAGGAAATCCAGGCGACCAAGAACGAGCAGACGCCGCCCAAGCCGGTCGAGAAAACCGAAACCAAGCCCGAGCCGAAGCCTGAACCGCCCAAACCCGCACAGCCGGCCGAGGCAAAGCCCGAGCCGAAGCCCGAAGAGAAGCCCGATCCGATCGCCGAAGCGCTGAAGAAGGACGAGAGCAAGAAGAAGGAAGAGCAGAAGAAGCAGCAGGCGCAGAAAGCTGTTCCGACGCCGCCGAAGAAACCGCCGCCGAAAAAGCAGCCCGAATTCAATCCGCAGCGGATCGCGGCACTGCTCGACAAGCGCGATCCAACCCGTCAGGCCGCGACCGGGGATTCCATCAACCGGACCGCTTCGCTGGGCGTTCCGGCCGGCACGGCGGCGACGCTGTCGCAGAATGAACTCGACGCGCTACGCGCGCGCCTGAAGCAGAATTGGTCGGTGCCGCCGGTCGCGGACAAGATCGTGATCCGGATGGTGATCCGGCTGACACCGGACGGACGGCTCGCATCGCCGCCGCAGGTTTTGACGCGCGGCAGCGGGGCGGCCTTCGAGGCGTTCCGCGACAGTGCCGTGCGGGCGGTGATGGTCAGCCAGCCCTTCAACATGCTGCGCCGGGAGACCTATGAGACTTGGCGCGAGATCGATATCGATTTCGACGAACGCACGATGTTTGGATTTTGAACAGCACGATCATGACTGAAACCAGCAAATTTCACTCGGGGCTCACCCGGCGCAAGGCGCTCATTCTCGGCGCCGGCGCGCTCGGCGCGGCATCGGCTTTCCGGCTGCGCGATGCCGCCGCGCAGGTCCGGCTGCAAATCACCGAAGGCAATTTCCAGCCGATGCCGATCGCGATCCCGGATTTCTTCGGCAACAATGCCGACGCCGAGACCGCGCGAAACGTGTCGGGGATCGTGACCAACAATCTGCGCAGATCCGGCCTGTTCGCGCCGATCGATCCGGCGGCGTTCATCCAGAAGCTGCCCGGCGCCGATGCGCCGCCGAATTTTCCCGACTGGCGGGCGATCAAGGCGCAGGCGCTGATCGCCGGCCAGGTGGTGCGGCAGGGCGATGGACGCCTGCATGCTCGCTTCCGCCTGTACGACGTGTTCGGCGGACAGCAGCAGGCCGGCCAGCAATATACGACGACGCCGGAAAACTGGCGTCGCATCGCGCATATCATCTCGGACGCGATCTACGAGCGCCTGACCGGCGAGAAGGGCTATTTCGACACCCGTGTCGTCTTCGTCGATGAAAGCGGGCCGAAGGACCGCCGCGTCAAGCGTCTCGCCATCATGGATCAGGACGGCGCGAATGTGCGCTACCTCACGCGCGGTGACGATCTGGTGCTGACACCGCGCTTTTCGCCGTCGACCCAGGAAATCACCTACATGTCGTTCGGTCAGGGCGACCCGCGCGTCTACCTGCTTAATATCGAGACCAACCAGCGCGAAGTCGTCGGCAATTTTCCGGGCATGACCTTTTCGCCTCGCTTCTCGCCGGACGGCCAGCGCGTGATCATGAGCCTGCAACAGGGCTCGAACTCCAACCTGTTTGTGATGGATCTGCGCTCGCGCGCCACCACGCGGCTGACCCAGTCGCCGGCGATCGATACCGCACCGTCCTATTCGCCGGACGGCGCGCGCATCTGCTTCGAATCTGACCGCGGCGGCTCGCAACAGATTTATGTCATGGCCTCGACTGGCGGCCCGGCGCAGCGCATCAGCTTTGGCGAAGGCTCGTATTCAACGCCGGTCTGGTCGCCACGCGGCGACACCATCGCCTTCACCAAGCAGGGCGGCGGACGGTTTGCGATCGGCCTGATGCGCGTCGATGGCTCCGGCGAACGCATCCTGACGGAAGGGTTCCACAACGAGGGACCGACCTTTGCGCCGAACGGCCGCGTGATCATGTTTTTCCGCGAGGGAGGCGGTCAGGGCGGCCCCTCGCTTTATTCGGTCGACATCACCGGCCGTAACGAGCAGCGAATCCCGACGCCTAGTTTTGCATCAGATCCGGCGTGGTCGCCGCTGTTGTCCTGATTTCCGGCGACCGGAGCGTTGCGCGGCGGACGCACCTGAGATGTCCGCCCGCGAGAAGCGAAATTAAAGGTCGATTCGCCGCATTTTCGGCGTTAAGCGATGAGTAACCATTAATAATGGTTTGCGGCAAACCGCCGCGTTTCGGTGCGGTTTGTAGGGTCCCGTCAAGGTTGACGGAAGGTTCGCTTAACGATCCGGGCCTAAACCTTTCCGGTACGTAGTGAATGGAGTCACCAGGATGATTGCTGTGAGACAATCCCTGCGCCACTTGGACTTGCGTGGATTGATGCGCACGATCGGGCTGATCGGCGTGCTGGCGGCCGCGCTTGCGGTTTCGGCTTGCGCGAACAAGCCTGGCGATCAGACCGCGGGTGCCGGCGGACCGGCCACCCCCGGCAGCCAGCAGGATTTCGTTGTGAATGTCGGCGACCGCGTGTTCTTCGAATCCGACCAGTCCACCCTGACGCCGCAGGCGCGCGCGACGCTCGACAACCAGGCGCAATGGCTGGCGCGCTACTCGCAATATACCTTCACGATCGAAGGCCACGCGGACGAGCGCGGAACCCGCGAATACAATATCGCCCTTGGCGCACGCCGGGCGCAAACCGTGCGCGAATATCTCTCGTCGCGCGGGGTCAATCCGCAGCGGATGCGTACCATCTCCTACGGCAAGGAGCGGCCGGTCGCGGTCTGCGACGACATTTCCTGCTGGTCGCAGAACCGCCGCGCGGTCACCGTGCTGAACGCAAGTTCGTAAGACAACGACGTGACACTCGGCTGACGAATTGACTTTCTGTTGAACCGGCGTCCGCAAGGGCGCCGGTTTTGGTTTTTGCTCCTTGCCAAAACGCCAGCGGCGCGGGATCGTAGTTTTGCCATGATCCGACGAATCTCTCCCCTGTTCGCCCTGACGCTCGCCGGGCTGCTCGCCGCGTGCGAAGAATCGAACCGCTATGTGGCGCCGCCGCCGCCGCAGGTGGCGGTCGCCAATCCGCTGAGCACGAAGGTGACCGCCTATCTCGAGGAGACCGGCACGCTCGCTGCCGTGAACTCGGTCGATCTGGTCGCTCGCATTCCCGGCTTCGTGACCGAGATCCAGTACACCGACGGCGCCTTTGTGAAGAAGGGAGCGCCGCTGTTCCAGATCGAGCCGCCGCCCTACAAGGCGAAATGGGATCAGGCTATTGCGGCGGTGGATGCCGCCAAAGCGCAGCTTGCCAATTCGGAGGCCGAGTTCGAGCGGCAAGCCGATCTGGTCAAGCGTCAGGTCTCGACGCAGGCGAATTACGACAAGGCGCTCGCGCAGCGCGACAGCGACAAGGCCAATCTCGAGGCGCAGCAGGCCAACGCGGAGGTCGCCAAGATCAATTACGGCTATACGCAGGTGTCGGCTCCGTTCGATGGCATCGTGTCGGCGCGCCTGATTTCGGTCGGCGAATATGTCGGCGCCAACAACACCCCGACCAAGCTTGCCACCATCGTGCAGGTCGATCCGATCTGGGTGAATTTCAACATCAACGAGCAGGACGTCCAGCGCATCCGCGCCGAGCGCGCCAAGATGGGCATGACCAGCAACGACGTGAACAAGATTCCGGTCGAGGTCGGCCTGCAGACCGACACCGGTTTCCCCTACAAGGGACATCTCGATTACGCCGCTCCGACCCTGACCTCCGGCACCGGCACGCTGGCGGTGCGCGGTATCATTTCCAATCCGAATGCCGCGCTGCTGCCGGGCTATTATGTGCGCGTGCGGGTCCCCGGTCCGGGACAGGAACGCCTTCTCGTTCCGGACGTGGCCATCGGATCGGATCAGGGCGGCCGTTATGTTCTCGTGCTGAACGCTGACAACGTCATCGCGCAACGCAAGATCACGCCGGGCCAGCTTGTCGGGCCGATGCGCGTGGTTCTCGATGGGCTCAAGCCCGACGACCGCGTGGTGGTCGACGGGCTGCTGCGTGCCATTCCGGGGCAGAAGGTCGATCCCAAGGTCGAGACCCTGACCGCGCCGTCGCAGACCTGATCGAGGACGAAGGGTGATTTCAAAATTCTTCATCGAACGTCCGGTCCTCGCCAACGTCCTCGCGATCCTGATGGTCGTGATCGGCCTGGTCGCTTTGATCAACCTGCCGGTTTCGCAATATCCGAATGTCACGCCACCGACGGTGCAGGTGACGACGACGTATCCAGGTGCGAGCGCGCGCGTGGTTGTCGACACGGTCGCGCTGCCGATCGAACAGCAGGTCAACGGCGTCGAGGACATGCTCTACATGCAGTCCACCAGCGCGGCGGACGGCACATACAACCTGATCGTCACCTTCAAGATCGGCACCGACCTGGATTTCGCGCAGGTGCTGGGTCAGAACCGCGTCTCGAGCGCGCTGTCGCAATTGCCTGACGCGGTGCAGAAGCAGGGCGTCACGGTCCAGAAGAAGTCGACCGCGATCCTGATGTTCGTGACGCTGACGTCGCCGGACAGGAGCCGCGACAGCCTGTTCCTCGCCAATTACGGAACCATCAGTCTGCGCGACGAGCTTTCGCGCGTTTCGGGCGTCGGCAACGTGAATGTGTTCGGCGCCGGACAATATTCGATGCGGATCTGGCTCGACCCGAACAAGCTCTACGGGTTCGACCTGACGCCGCAGGACGTGATCAGCGCATTGCGATCGCAAAGCCAGGAAGTGGCAGCCGGCCAGATCGGCATTCCGCCGGTGCCGAAGGGCCAGGACTTCCAGTACACCATCGACATCACGGGCCGCCTCAACGAGGTCGAGCAATACGAGAATGTGGTGGTCAAGACCGGCTCTGGCGCCGGCGGCCAGTTCATCCGTATTAAGGATGTCGGGCGCGTCGAACTGGGCGCCCAAACCTACAGCCAGATTTTCACTCAGGACGGCGAGCCCGCCGCTGCGCTCGGTATTTTCCAGACACCAGGCGCCAATGCGCTTGCGGTCAAGCAGCTTGTGTCGGCCAAGATGGACGAACTGGCCAAGGCCTTCCCGCCCGGCGTCCAGTATCAGATCCCGTTCGATACGACGAAATTCGTGAATGCCTCGATCGACGAGGTGTACCGCACGCTGATCGAGGCGGCGGTGCTGGTGCTGATCGTGATCCTGATCTTCCTGCAGGACTGGCGCGCCATGCTGGTGCCGGCGACGACCGTGCCGGTCACCATCATCGGCGCTTTCGCCGGCATGTGGGCGCTCGGCTTCACCGTGAACCTCTCCACATTGTTCGCGATCGTGCTGGCGATCGGCATCGTGGTTGACGACGCGATCGTGGTGGTGGAGGGCGCCGCGCACAATATCGAGCGCGGCATGAGCGGGCACGACGCGTCGATCAAGGCGATGGACGAGTTGTTCGGGCCGATCATCGGCATCACGCTGGTGTTGATGTCGGTGTTCATCCCGGCGGCCTTCCTGCCGGGGCTGACCGGGCAGATGTACGCGCAGTTCGCGCTGGTCATCGCCGCAACGGCGCTGCTCAGCGCTATCAACGCGGCCACATTGAAGCCGACGCAATGCGCGCTCTGGCTGCGTCCTTCCGTGCCGCAGGAGCAGCGGAACTTCGCTTTCCGCGCATTCAACCGCGGTTACCAGGCCTGCGAGCGTGCTTATGTCAGGCTGATCGGGGCGATGGTGCGCCATGCCGCGGTCGTCGGTGTGGTCGCGCTGATGATCATCGGCGCTGCCGGTTACGGGCTGTCGCGGATTCCCACCGGCTTCCTGCCGATCGAGGACCAGGGTTATCTGCTGGCCACCGTTCAATTGCCGGACGGGGCATCGCTGGAGCGGACCAACGCCGCGCTGCAGAAGGCCGCCGAGATCGCGCGCAAGGTTCCCGGCGTCGAAAATACACTCTCCATCGCGGGCGTCTCGGCGCTGGACAACAACGCGACCCTCGCCAGCTCCGGCGTGATCTATATCATCCTGAAAGACTGGAGCGTGCGCGGCAAGGACGAGCAGTTGCGGCC
>JAEZBA010000690.1 GCA_023430245.1 Pseudomonadota bacterium | reverse complement strand
CCTGCGCATGAGCGACATTCGGGGGAGCGATGCGGTGCGCGCGCGCTGCGAGGAACTGGCGCGCAATGTCGGTCTCCCGGTCGAATTTCTCGACCGCTTTCCACACCAATTGTCCGGCGGCCAGAAGGCACGCGTCGGCATCGCCCGGGCGATTGCACTCAATCCTGAACTGGTGATCCTCGACGAACCGACCGCGGCGCTCGACGTGTCGGTGCAGGCGGTGGTGCTCAACCTGCTGGAGGATCTCAAGCACAAGCTCGGCATGAGCTATCTGTTCGTGTCGCACGATCTCAATGTGGTGCGGCTGCTCTGCGACCGGGTGATCGTGATGCAAACCGGAAAGATCGTGGAGGAGGGCAGCGCCGAGCAGGTGATGGATTCGCCGAAATCGGATTATACCAAGGAGTTGCTGGCCGCGATTCCGCACCCGCCGCTGTGAGCATTGCGATGAGCGAAGACCTGACAGATACCTGGATCACTTCATCCGCGAGGCTGCTGAATCTGCCGTTTGACCCCGCTTGGCTGCCGTCGATCCGCGCCAATGTCGAGGTGACATTCCGGCTGGCAAAGTTGGTCGACGACTTTCCTTTGCCCGACGACGCCGAACCCGCGCCGGTGTTCGAGGCCTGAGCATGCCGGCTACGAGCTTTGCGAAGGGCCATGAGATCGCCGCTGCGGTTGCGCGCGGCGAAGTCTCCGCACGCGAGGTGGTCGAATTTACGCTGTCCACGATCGGCAGCCACGATCGCAGCCTCAATGCTTTCACCGACGTGACTGCGGAGCGTGCCATCGCACGCGCCGATGCGATCGATGCCGATCGGGTCGCGGGCAAGCCGGTCGGGCCGCTGGCAGGCGTACCATTCGCGGTCAAGAACCTGTTCGACGTGCAGGGCCTCCCGACCCGCGCCGGATCGAAGATCAATCGTGAATTGCCCGCGGCGCAGCAGGATTCGCCGCTGATCGAAAAGCTGGAAGCGGCGGGCGCCGTTCTCGTCGGCGCGCTTAACATGGGTGAATACGCCTATGACTTCACCGGCGAGAATGTGCATGACGGTGCCTCGCGCAACCCGCATGGCCTCAGCCGCATGTCCGGTGGTTCATCCGGCGGCTCGGGATCCGCGGTCGGCGGCGGCCTTGTGCCGCTCGCGCTCGGCTCCGATACCAACGGCTCGATCCGGGTGCCGTCCTCCTTTTGCGGCATCTTCGGGCTGAAGCCGACCTATGGCCGGCTGTCGCGGGCGCGCAGTTTCCCGTTCGTCGACAGTCTCGATCATCTCGGCCCGTTCGCGCGCTGCACCCGGGACCTTGCGATCAGCTACGACGCGATGCAGGGCCACGATCCGGCCGATGCTGCCAGTGCGAACCGGCCGGACGATCCTTCGCTCCAGCATCTGGCGCGCGGCATCGATGGTCTGCGGATCGCCGTCGCTGGCGGTTATTTCCGAAAGGGCGCCTTCGCGGAAGCGCTGCAGGCAATCGAGCATGTCGCAAAGGCGCTGAACGTTTCGCGCGAGATCGAATTGCCGGAAGCGCAGCGCGCGCGTGCCGCGGCCTATGTCATCACCACCACTGAAGGCGCGACGCTGCATCTGGATCGTCTGCGGCAGCGTGCCCATGATTTCGACCCGGCGACCCGCGACCGCCTGATTGCCGGCGCGATGATCCCGTCGTCGCTGGTGGCGAAGGCGCAGAAGTTCCGCCGCTGGTATCGCCAGCAGGTGCGGGCTTTGTTCGAGGACGTCGATGTCATCCTCGCTCCCGCCACGCCCTGTGTCGCGCCCGCGATCGGGCAGGAGACCTTCATGCTTGACGGCGTCGAAATGCCGGTGCGTCCGAATATCGGCATCTTTACCCAGCCGATCTCGTTCATTGGCTTGCCGGTGGTCGCGGTGCCGGTTCCGCTCAAGCCGTTGCCGATCGGCGTTCAAATCATCGCAGCACCGTGGAAGGAGGACGTCGCTTTGCGCGTGGCGCAATACCTGGAAGACATGGGTGCGGTTGTGGCACCGCGGCCGCCGTTGAATTAGAAGAGACGGAGTGGCGCCTGAGACGGCGCCGGGAGGAATTTGGAATGACGCTTGAAGTGGATCTGCCGGATGTGGTCGCCGAGGTGACGGCGGCATTCGAAAAATACGAGGATGCCCTGGTCAACAACAAGGTGGACGTCCTCGACGCGCTGTTTCGCGATGCGCCGCAGACCATCCGCTACGGTGCCACGGAAAATCTCTACGGCTCCGAGGAGATCCAGGCCTTCCGCGCCGGGCGTTCGCCGGTCGCGCTCGGCCGGACGCTGTCGAGAACCGTGATCACTACTTATGGCCGCCACTTTGCGGTGGCCTCGACGCTGTATCAGCGCCCGTCCGCGCCGGGGCGCATCGGCCGCCAGATGCAGACCTGGGTGCGGTTTCCGGAGGGCTGGCGCGTTGTCGCCGCGCATGTCAGCCTGATGGAGCAGCCGAAGCAGGCCTGACGCGATGAATCTCTATGCCCGCGAAATCCGTGTCTCCGATAGTGGCCGCCGCACGCTTGCGGAAGAATTGCGGCTGCAGATCGCGGACGAGATTGTGCGCGGCGTGCTCGCGCCCGGTACCGCTTTGGACGAGACCGATCTTGCCTCGCGCTTTGGCGTGTCGCGCACGCCGGTGCGCGAGGC
>JAEZBA010000661.1 GCA_023430245.1 Pseudomonadota bacterium | reverse complement strand
GCCAATCCTGGCGCATGACAAAGTGCGCCATGTTGGGGAGGCCATTGCGGTTTGCGTGGCGGCGACGCGCGCCGAAGCCGAAGACCTCGCCGCGGCCGTTGAAGTCGATTTCGAGGAGTTGCCTGCGGTCGTCGACATGCTGATCGCGCGCCAGCCCGGTGCGCCGCTTCTGCACGAGAACTGGGGCGACAACGTCTTTCTTGAAAGTCGCGTCGAAGCCGATCTGTCCGAGATAAAGAAATCCGCGCCGGTCGTGGTCCGGCGGACCTTGCGTACGGCGCGCCAGTGCATGTCGCCGCTCGAGGGCCGCGGCGTGGTCGCGGTCTATGAGCGTCGGCTCGACCAGATTGTGCTGCACACCTCAACGCAGATCCCGCATATCATCCGCACCGGCCTTGCCGGATGCCTTGGCCTGTCCGAAGAAAATGTGCGTATCGTTGCACCGGATGTCGGCGGCGGCTTCGGCTACAAGGGCATGCTGTTGTCGGAGGAAGTCTGCGCGGCGTTTCTTGCACGGTATCTCGGCCATCCGGTTCGCTGGCTGGAAGACCGGCGCGAACAGCTTGCCGGGAATGCCAATTGCCGCGAGCACCATTACGACATGACGGCCTATGCCGACAGCGACGGTCGGCTGATCGCGCTGGACGCTGCGGCCACGGTCGATACAGGTGCCTATTCGATCTATCCATTTTCGGCCTGCCTGGAAGCGGCTCAGGTCGCCAGCATCCTGCCGGGCCCGTACAAGTTCGATGCCTATCGCTGCATCACCTGGTCTTCGGCGACCAACAAGCCGGGCCTTGTGCCCTATCGCGGCGTGGCCCGCGCCGGCGTCTGCTATGCGATGGAAACCATGATCGACGCCATCGCATACGCCGTGAACAAGGAGCCCTACGAAGTCCGCCTGCGCAACCTGGTACAGCCGGATGAGATGCCCTTCAACAACATCACCAACAAGCATTTCGACAGTGGCGATTATCCGGAATGTCTGCGCCGCGTGGTCGAGGCGATTGATCTACCGGCCATCCGCAAGCGTCAGAAGGAAGCGGGCGCGTCGCCCGTGCGCATCGGCGTCGGCTTTTCCGTGTTCTGCGAACAGGGCGCGCACGGCACCTCGGTCTATTACGGCTGGGGCATCCCGATGGTGCCGGGCTTCGAACAGGCGATCGCTCGCCTGACGCCGGATGGCGGACTGGAATTGCGGGTCGGCATTCAGTCGCATGGACAGGGGCTGGAGACGACGCTGGCTCAGATCGGCCACGAGGTGCTCGGCATTCCGGTCGAGCGCATCCGTGTCGTGCATGGCGACACCGCGGTAACGCCCTATTCCACCGGCACCTGGGGCTCGCGCTGCATTGTCATGGCGGGCGGCGCTGTCGCCACCGCCTGCAAGGAACTGGGCGAGCGCATCGCCCGCATCGGCGCGCATCTGTTACAGGTACCTGCGGAGAATGTACGGGTCGGCGGCGGGCTGGTATCGACCGGCATTGCCAGCGTGCGCATCGATGAAGTCGCACGCACCTGGTATCTGCGGCCGCAGGAATTGCCGAAGGACGTAAATCCCGGCGGGCTGGAAGTCACCAGCGGATACAAGACCGTCCGCGACACCGGTACCTTCAGCTATGCGGCGCATGCCGTGGTGGTCGCGGTCGATACCGAGATGGGCGACGTGACCATCCTCGATTATGCGCTTTGCGAGGACGGTGGCGTCTTGATCAATCCGATGATCGTCGACGGTCAGGTCTGCGGCGGCGTGGCGCAGGGAATCGGCACGGCCTTGTATGAGGAGATGCCGTTCGACGAGAACGGTCAGCCGCTCGCGACCACACTCGCCGATTATATGCTGCCGGGCGCCACCGAAGTCCCGATGCTGCGCATCGATCATATGGAGACGCCCTCGCCCTATACCGCGTTCGGGCAAAAGGGCATCGGCGAAGGCGGCGCGATCGGCCCACCGGCCGCTATCGCCAATGCGGTCAACGACGCGCTCAGGCCGCTCGGCGTCGAGATTAACGCGCTTCCGATCACGCCGCATCGGGTGCTGTCGGCCCTGGCCGCCGCACGCAAGAAGGCGGCCGCATGAAAGCCGCCGCCTTCACGCTCGAACAACCCGCAAGCGTTGCATCGCTGCTGCAATCGGCCGAAGGCCGCATCATGGCCGGCGGCCAATCGCTCGGGCCGATGCTCAATCTGCGGGTCGCGCAGCCCGCGCGTGTCGTGGCCATCGGCCACATTCCGGAATTCGCGGCGGTAGAAGAGACCGCCGATGCCGTCATCATTGGCGCCTGCGTCACCCACGCCGCCATCGCCGACGGCCGCGTACCGGATATTGGCAAGGGCATCCTGCCGGCGATTGCGCAAGGCATCGCCTATCGCGCGGTGCGCAATCGCGGCACCATCGGCGGCAGTCTCTGCCACGCCGATCCTGCGGCCGACTGGCTCTGCACCTTGACGGCGCTGGATGCGGCGGTACTGACGCTGTCATCTGGCGGCGGGCGTACCCTCTCGCTGAGCCGCTTCGTCCCCGGACCGTTTCGCAATGCGCTTAGTGCGGGAGAGATTGTACAGGCGGTTCGGATCCCGAAAGTCTCGCAAGACGCGCGCTGGGGCTATTACAAGGCCTGCCGGAAGCCCGGCGAATTCGCCCACGCCATGGCCGCCGTGCTGATCGACCCGGCGCGCAACATCCGACGTGCGGTCATCGGCGCCGTCGGCAGCGCACCCATCGTTCTGGATGGTGCGGATGTTGCACCTGACACGGCGGAACGCGCATTGATGCAAAGCGGCCTCGACGACATCGGCCGCAACATGCAGCTCGCAGCCCTTCGCCGCGCCATGGAGCAGACGGCATGACTGTGCGCTTCAACGTCAACGATGTTGCGATCGAGGCCGACATCGCCCCGCGCACGCATCTTGCCGATTTTCTGCGTGAGGATCTGTTGCTGACCGGCACGCATATCGGCTGCGAGCATGGCGTCTGTGGCGCCTGCACCATCCTCATCGACGGCGAGCCGGCCCGCTCCTGCATCACATTTGCGGCGACCTGCGCCGGACGCGATGTGAAAAGCATCGAGGGGCTCGAAGACGATCCGATTATGGCGGCGTTGCGTGCGGCCTTCACTACCGAACACGCGTTGCAATGCGGCTATTGTACGCCCGGCATGCTGGTCACGGCGCGCGATATCGTCCAGCGTCTGCCCGACGCTGACGAGGATCGCATCCGGCTGGAGCTGGCCGGGAATCTCTGCCGCTGCACCGGTTATAACGGCATTGTCCGCGCGATCCGGCATGTCCTGCTGCATCGACCGGACGTGCCCGCACCGGCACGCCCCGCTTTGGCCAAAGGCCACTTTCAGCAATTCTCACGTGATGACGCCGCCATCCGCGTCACGCCAGCGCCAGCGACCTCCCTCGGCAACGGTGACGGACTGAACCAGATATTGAGCATCGCCGCGCCTGCCGAGCAGGTCTGGGCCGCATTGCGAGATCCCTCGCTGATCGCAAGCTGCCTGCCGGGCGCGACCGTAACCGCACGCGACGGCGACAGGATTAAGGGCGAGATGGTGGCCGCGCTCGGCCCGATCCAGGCGACATTCACCGGCGATGCCACACTGACCTATGACGATGCCGCTCGCACAGGCCACGTCTCCGGATCGGGACGCGACAATGCCAGCGGCACGCGCCTGCAGGCCGATGCCGCCTTCCGGCTGACGGAGAAAAGCCCGGCCGAAAGCGAGATCGTCATCGACGTGACCTATGCGCTGAAGGGACCGCTGGCGCAGTTCGGGCGCGGGCCGATCGTGCGCGTCTTTGCCGCCGAGCTCGGCGCCATGGTGGCACGTAATCTGGAAGCGCGACTGCGCGGCGAGACCAACGACGCCGGCACGACCATGCGCGCTGGCGGCCTGATGTGGCGCGTTGCTTGGCAATGGTTGCGCGACCTGTTACCTCGCTTCCATGTCCGATAGACGGTTCAAGACACCGCCGCAAACAGCCTTCGATCTGGCGAGCCGCCCGGGATTTCTGATCCGGCGGCTGCATCAGATTCATGCGGCATTGTTCATGGAAGAATGCGCCGCATTCAATGTGACACCGGTCCAGTACAGCCTGATGACGGCTGTCGCCGAGCAGCCGGGACTTGAGCAGGCGCGGCTTGCGCATGAGATCGGCGTCGATCGCACGACACTCGCCAATGTCGTAGCGCGGCTGGAAGCGCGCGGGCTGTTGCGACGCACAACAACCAAGACTGACCGGCGCTTGAAGCGCGTCAACCTCACCGCCAACGGCAAGCGTCTGCTCGAGCAGATGCGCCAACCGGCGCGGCGTGCACATGCCCGGACCATCGAGGCCCTGCCGCCGGCGGAACGAGCGGCGTTTTTGCATGCGCTGGCACATCTGGTCGATGCCGGAAACGATTCCGGCCGCGCGCCCCTGCGTCTGACCTGAGCGCGCCTGTCCGACGCCGCAGTATTCTGCACACTTTGCCGACAGCTTGCTCACTCCGCAGTCAGGAGTCTGCTTCCGGGCAGAACCCGTCAGCATACTGACGAGCTAAAATGCCTATCGGAGCATGACAATTTGCCCCGTACGGGTGGCATGGGAGTTGCAAACCTTCCTGCCGATGAATGTTCACCAAAGTCCCGGCGGGATCCACAACAGCAAGAGCCTGGCTGGCGCAGTCGCAATTGTGACCGGCGGCGCCGCAGGCATTGGGCATGCTGTGGCGGCAGACCTCGCGTCCCGTGGCGCCGCCGTGGTTATCGCCGATCAAAGCAACGCGCAGTCCAGCGCGCAGGCGCTTGTCGACAGCGGCCATCGTGCCATCGGCGTCGCAGCGGACGTGTCGGTGGAGGCCGATAATCTGGCGATGGTGTCGGCCGCGGAAGATGCGTTCGGTCGCGTCGACATCCTGGTCAATAACGCAGCCATATTCTCTTCGCTGCGTCCGAAGCCCTTCGAGCAAATCGACATCGCGGAATTCCGCCGCGTGATGGATGTGAACGTGCTCGGCCTGTTTCTGTGCTGCAAGGCGGTCACGCCTGCCTTTGCGAAGCAAGGCGCGGGACGCATCATCAACATCTCGTCGGGTGTGGCCTTCAAGGGCAATCCGCTGATGGCGCATTATGTCGCGAGCAAGGGCGCCGTGGTGTCGCTCACCCGCGCACTCGCGACCGAGCTCGGCCCGCGTGGCGTGCTTGTCAACAGCGTCGCGCCGGGATTCACGCTGAGCGATAATGTCGAGCGCAACGCCGAACTCGTCGCCGGCGCAAAGGAGCCGTCGCTGCGAGGCCGTGTGCTCGCGCGCTCTATGATGCCCGCCGACGTTGTCGGGGCAGTCGCCTTTTTCGCCAGTCCCGATGCTGCGTTCATCACCGGTCAAACGCTGGTGGTCGATGGCGGCGCCTATTTCCATTGATACGGAGTTGCGGATGCCGATCACCATTCCCGTCATCGATCTTGAGCCGGCGCTGAAAGGCTCAGCCGCCGACAAGCGAGACGTCGCCGCGCAGATCGACCGGACCTGCACCGAGATCGGCTTCTTCACCATCAAGGGCCATGGCGTCCCGTTGGCGATGATCGACAATCTCCGTGACAAGGCCAACACGTTCTTCGCACAACCGCTCGCAGAGAAGCTCAAGGCCGCGCATCCGGATATCAAGGTGCCGCGCGGCTATCGCGCGCTCGGCATCGAAGCGCTGTCGGCCGGAAATGCGATCGAAACTCCAGCGGACCTGAAGGAATACTACCATCTCGGCCGCGAACACTGGCCGGACGAACCCTACTACACGCAGGGCGAGGGCCCGCGTTACTTCATCCCCAATCACTGGCCGGAATATCCGGCAGGTTTCGCGCAAGCCGCGGAGACTTATTACCTGGCGTTGGAGGAGCTGTCCGAAAGGATGATGGAGCTGACCGCTCTGGCGCTTGGTCTTCCCGAATTCTTCTTTCAGGACAAGATTGACAAGCACATCACAGCGATCCGGCTCAATTATTATCCGGAACAGACCACGCCACCCAAGCCGGGTCAGTTGCGCGCGGGTGATCACACCGATTACGGGCTGCTGACCATTCTAAACGGGGAGAATGTCCCCGGCGGACTGCAGGTACAGACCCGGGCCGGCGAGTGGATCGATGTCGAGACCGATCAGGACACTTTCGTCGTCAATATCGGCGATCTGCTGATGCGCTGGACCAACGATCGCTGGGTTTCGAACGTGCATCGCGTGGTCAATCCGCCCGACAGCGCGGCCGCGCGCAGCAAGCGGCTGTCGATCGCCTTCTTCCACCACCCGAACTACGACGCGCTGATCGAGTGCATCGCGCCACCCGGCAAAGCGAAGTACCCGCCGGTTCTGTCCGGAGAGTATCGCGACCTGAAGTACCAGCAGACCCGGCTGAAATCAGCCTGACCTGAAACAAGGAGTAGACGCATGCAGAAGACAAGATGGGCGGTAACGGCGCTGGCAGCGGCCTTGGCCGCATTTGGCAGCACGTTTGGCGCGGCGCAGGCGCAGGAGACGATCAAGATCGGCATGACGCAGCCACTCACTGGCCCGGTGGCGGCGTCGGGCAATTATGTTGCCAACGGCGCCAAGATCGCGGTTGACGTCATCAATGCGAAGGGCGGCGTTCTGGGCAAGAAGCTCGAACTGATCCTCGAGGACAACAAGTCGAATCCGAAGGAAGCGGTCAACGCGGTGGAGAAGCTGATCCTGCGCGACAAGGTGCCGTTGCTGATCGGCGCATGGAGCTCGACCTACACCCTCGCGATCATGCCGAAGCTGATCGAATACAAGGTGCCGCTGATCGTCGAAACCTCGTCGTCGGGCAAGATCACCACCTCGGGCAACCCCTGGGTGTTCCGCATCAGCCCGACCTCGGAAATGGAAGCCAAGGCCTTTCTGGCCAAGCTCGACAGCTTCCAGCCGGCTATCAAGAAGGTCGATTTTCTATCTGTCAATAACGACTGGGGCCGCGGCGCGGCAGAAGAATTCAGCAAGTACCTGAAGTCAAAGGGCGTCGAGGTAGGGTCGATCCAGTACATGACGCCGGATGCCACCGACCTGTCGGCTCAGCTGACCGCCCTCAAACAGTCTGGCGGCGATACGCTGTTTCTGACCACCGGCGTCGAGCAAATGACGCTGGCGCTGAAACAGGCCAACGAACTAAAGCTGTCACACCGCATCATCTCCACGGGCGGGTCTTTTCCGGATCAGCTGATCGCACAGCCCGGTCCTAAGAACATGGAGAGCTTCCACATCCTGTTCTTCTCGCCCTGGTATCCGGAAAAGTCCAAGTATCCGGACATCGCCAAGGTCTATGTCGATGAATGGACCAAGCGCAAATACGACTTCCCCGGCCTGACCGAAGGCTTCCGCGGCTATGACGCCGTCTTGACCGCCGTCGAGGCGATCAAGATTGCCGGCAAGGCGGAATCGGAGGCTTTGCGCGAGGCGCTCTGGAAGACCAAACTGCCGGCGGTGAATGGTGACATCGCCTTCACCAAGCAGGGCCCGGCAGGCCAGGAAAGCGGGCAGAACGAGCCCAACATCTATGTCGTGCGACTCAACGAGGGCAAGGTGACGATGCCGCTGCCCTGATGGCAGGCGCGAGATCCGCTTTTCTGAAAGACGCAACGAACCGTCCGGGCCCTTTGGGCTCGGACGGACGTGAACGAACCTGAAACTCCGGCGGGACGGGACGCGTGGATCAATTCCTCCAGCATGTCATGAATGCCGTCATGCTCGGCAGCACCTATGCGCTGCTCGGCATCGGCTTGACGCTGATTTTTGGCATCATGCGTATCGTGAATTTCACGCATGGCGAGTTCTACGCGCTCGGCGCCTATATGGCGTATCTGTTCGTGGTCCAGCTCGGCGTCAATTTTTTCATCGCTATCCTGCTTGCAACCACGGTCGGGATCGTGGTTGGCGCCGCGCTGGAATTCTTCATCCTGCGCCGGCTGAAAACCACCGACATCGACTCGGTCATGTTGTTGATGATCGGTTTGTGGATCGCCATGCAGAACACCGAGCAGCTGATCTGGGGCGGCGTCGCCAAGCTGATCCCCTCGCCTTTCTCGCAGCAGCCACTGGTGTTCGGTCCGGTCTCGGTATCGCCCCTGAAGGTTTTCGTTCTGATCACCGCGGTGTTCCTGCTGATCGGCTTTCACTTTCTGATCAATCACACCCGCCTCGGCCTCGCCATGCGCTCGACCTTTCAGGATCGCGATGTCGCGGCGCTGATGGGCGTCAATGTCGGCACGATTTATCTGGCGACGTTCGCACTCGGCTCCGGCCTTGCAGCAGTCGCCGGCGCTCTGCTTGGGCCGATCTTTCTCGTCAACCCGACCATGGGCGACCTAGCCAGCCTGAAGGCCTTTGCGATCGTCATTCTGGGCGGGCTTGGCAGCACGGTCGGCGCGACCATCGGCGGTTTCGCGCTGGCGCTGGTCGAGGAGTTCGGCGCCGGCTATCTGTCCGCCGATTTTCGCGACGCTTACAGCTTCCTGGTGATCGTTGCGGTCCTGATCCTCAGACCGCAGGGCCTGTTCGTCATGAAGGAGCGGGTGGGATGACCCGGCTCATCTTCGGCCTGCTCGTCGTTCTGGCTTTCGTCACGCTGCCATTCTGGATGAGCGACCCATATATTCTGGGATTGCTGATCCTCACCGGCATTTTCATCGTTGCAGCGATCAGTCTCAATCTTCTGCTCGGCTATACCGGACAACTCAGCCTCGGCCACGTCGCCTTCTTCGGCATCGGCGCCTATACCAGCGCACTCCTGTCGCGCGGCTTCGACGTCGATCTCGGCTTCGGCATCATGCTCGATGTTGCCGCGAAACCGGTCTGGCTGTCGTTCCTCGCCGGCATCGTGATGGCGGCCTTGTTTGGATGGCTGGTCGGGCGTCTCGCCTTCCGCGTGCGCGGCGCTTACTTCGTCATTCTCACCATCAGCTTCGCGCAGGTGATGCGGCTGATCGCGCTGAACTGGGTCGATCTCACCGAAGGCCCAATGGCGATCAACAATATTCCGTCCTTCACGCTCTGGCTTCCGGGGCTTGGCGTCACCACCCTGACCACCAAGGCGCAGAATTACTGGCTCGTTCTTGCCGTGGCCGTGGTCGCCTTCATCCTGGTCGCCCATATCGTCAATTCGCGCTTCGGCCGCGCGCTGATTGCGCTGCGGGAGAATGAAGGGCTGGCGCGCTCGGTCGGCATCCCGGTAACCCACTATCTGGTGGTGGTCACGATTGTCTCCGCGGGGATCGCGGGCGCTTCGGGCGGCCTTTACACGCACTATGTCCGCATCGTCGATCCCGACGTGTTCATGTTCATCTATACCGTCAC
>JAEZBA010000651.1 GCA_023430245.1 Pseudomonadota bacterium | reverse complement strand
GAACCACATCGCCGATCACGAGCTTGCCGGCCGGCTGCAGCAGACGGCGGAATTCGGAGAGCAGGCCGTCGAGATCCTTCGGCGACAGATATTGCGACACCGAATGCATGATGATCACGTCGAAAGAACCGTCCGGCAGCGCCGCAACCGCTTCCGGTGACAGCACCGCGATGTTGCGCTGATACGCGACGCGCTCTTTCAGCCGCTCGCGCAAAGTCGGCGCTGCTTCGCACAGCGTCAGCTGCCCGGCCTTGCGGAGAAGCCGCTCGGCATAGGCCGCCTCGCCGCAGCCATAATCAAGCACGCGGTCGCCATGACCGATATGGTCGAGCATGCCATCGCCGGTAATGATCGCATGCACCTGCTTGTGCCGCGCATTCACATAGATGGCGTGATCGGAATCGAAGAAGGTAATCCAGTCGCTCATGCGCCGCCTTATAGCGTGCGGCGCCGGGCCGAAGCTACCGGCTATCGTCTCGGCCGATCCGCCACGAGACCGGACATTTCCACCACCTCGAAGTCTTTCGTGGTCACCCGGCGAAGCTCGCGCAGGGCCGCCATGTTCCAGCGCGGGTCCGGCGCGCCGGTGATGAAATTGTCGCTGCCATTGTCGGCGAGGATCATACCGTAGGTTTTCAGCGCCTGCAGGATCACCCGCGCTTCAGGCGAGAAGCCCGATATGTCGTAATCGGCCTTCAGCCGCATGCGCATGCCCATCGGCGCCAGGTCGTCATCGAATGCCTTGCTCGCCCAGTGGCTTGCCGGCGGGATATAGGCGCGTCGGGTGTTCACCAGCGTGAAGCGGATCGCGTGTTCGACCTTGCCGGCGCCGACCACCTCGTCATAGCGGACCAGGCCTGGAAGGATCGGCAGTCCCGCGGCGTCGGCCGAGGTCCAGCGGGGCGGGCGCTCCTGGTTTTTCTTCAGGTCCCAGATCGCGCCACTGCCGGCGCGCCAGCCGCCACTGCCATCCGGAAACGCGTTGAAGAGTTCGTACAGCACCCACGCGTCGCGATCGAGCACGAGGACGTGGCGATCGCCCTTGCCATTCGGGCCGCCCTCGATCGGTGCATCGGCGGGGATTGGGTAGGGGCCCGGATCGCTCTCCTGCGGCGCCTCGGTGAAGGCGACCGGCACGCGCGGCTGATTGCCCGGCACCACCACATACGGAATGCCGATCGGCGCGCCGTCATATTCGGTGCCGAAATCGGGATGCAGCGGTTTGTCCCAGCCGATGCGGGCGAGGATGCGCGACGAGTTGGGATCGACCGGGTCCTTGGAGATGTCCCGATGCCAGGGACTGTCGTCCGGCAGCAGCCGCCGGCCCTTCAGATCGGCATTCAGGCCGAGTCCGATTTCTGAGCCTTGGCCGATGGCGGGAGAAAGTTCGAATTTAGGGCGCACATATTGCGCGTGAACCGTCGTCAGCAAGACGGCGTTGCCGATCAGCGTCGCCAGCAGGCGGAATGCATGCGTCATGGAAGCACACGTGCGGAATTGGGGCAACGAGCGCGATGCAATCAGAACCGGACGCTGCTGTCACGACCATTCGCGGATCAGCGGACCGTCCCTCCCGAAAATCGGATCGGTTTCCGGCCGCGTCACGCCCGGTATTTTTACCAGAGCGCGTTCGTATTCCGCCCGCGTGCCGACGCAAAGATCGTAGATGCCTTCCGCCGGATAGGCGCCGACGACCAGAAGATCATCCGACGCCTCGATGCATTGGTGGCCGGTGCCGGCGGGAAGCACCACTGCGTCACCCGGCTCGACACTGAAATTCTCGCCATGCGCGCCGCCGAACCGCAATGTCGCGCGTCCGCGTGCGACGACGAGCACTTCGTGAATGCGCGGGTGGTAATGCGGGAAGGGATAGACGCCGTCGCGCCAGCTCCGGCCCCATTTATGGCTGCGCAGTGTTCGCTCGATCGTCGCCGCAGGGTCGGACTCGTTTGAGAGGTCGAACACCCGCGGATAGAACAATAGCGGCAGCGACGGATTGTTGGGGATCGCGCCGTCATCGGGAAACATGAAGCTGTAAGCCTGGACCTGATCGTTCGCAGTCATGGCGTGACCGCAACGCGTGATGGCTATTGCTGTTCCGGCCGATCCGGTGTGCGGAGCGGAGCGTCCTGCGATACCTCAATCAGCGCAGCCACGCCGCGTAGGCGGGATGCTCGCGCGCCATATCGTCGAACAGCCACACCATGCGATCGACGAACCACATCTTGGCGAGAAAGGCCGTCACCGCGCCGGCAATGAACATCGACGGCGATGCGATCACCAGGCCGGCCAGCATCACGATGGTACCGGCGCCGCCAAGTCCGGCGAGTATTTGCGCCGCGATCCGGTGATGCTCCGGGATCGGTCGCTCGTCGCGCGCGAGATAGATGCGCTCGCCGAGCACGCCGCGGGACGCCCAGCTTCGCGTCGATACCGGCGGCGGGAAGGCACGCGGATTGACGAAAGCCCAGAACGCGATCAACGCCAGCGGCAGCGCCGCCCACCAGCCGATCCAGTGAATGCTCCACAGCGCGGGAACAAGCGCCGGCCAGATCGCGACGCGTGTCCATACGCTCCAGGGGTTGGCGTGACGCGCCCAGCCCGCCTCGTCGAGGCGGAAGAACGACGCGAGGCTGTGTAGCAATCGGTCCATCGCGCTGCCGTCACTTTGCAGCGCTGTGACACGACCCGCCGATCTGGATCAGCGGCCGCACGAAATTCAAGAGATAGGCGAGCATGGCCCAGCCCGGATTGTAAAAGCTGAGGGCCACGGACAGCGCCGCGCTCGCGACCAGAAGCCACAGCGAGCGGGTGCCCTCGCGTAGGCCTTCGGTATGCCAGCCCTCATGGTCCGCGATGGTGTTGAGCCGGATCGAGACCAGCGCCGCGAACGCCATGTTGGCGGCATAGATCCAGACCGCCGGCGCGAGGTCGTCATAGCGCCCGATCAGCATGGTTGAGAATGGCAGGCAGGTGATCAGGAACAGATGCAGCAGCGTCCAGCGCGCGAACTGACCCGTCACGGTTTCCTGGCCGGCGGCGAGTTTGCTGTTGCCGAGCCAACGCATGCCGACCACGAAGAAGGTGATCAGGTAGACGAGGAATTTGGACTGCAATTCGGTGATCGCCTGCCACAGCTCGGCGCCGCTTTTCGGATCGAAGGATTCCGGCAGCCGGATGTCGATCACCAGCAAGGTCATGGCGACGCCGAACATGGCGTCGGCGAGTGCATCGAGCCGTGTCTTGGAAATCGAGTCGCGGTGATGGATCGGCATGGCGAACCTAGCTCCGTCACCCTGAGGGGCTCGCGCTTGGCGCGAGCCTCGAAGGGCGACTGTCTGCATTTGGCCTTCATCCTTCGAGGCTCGCTTCGCTCGCACCTCAGGAT
>JAEZBA010000637.1 GCA_023430245.1 Pseudomonadota bacterium | reverse complement strand
ACGACCGCTTCCTGGCCGATGTAGAGATGGCAGAAGCCGCCGATCAGGCCCATGCCGTAGAGCTGGCCCGCACGCTCCTCGAAGCGGCGGATCAGCAGCATGTCGCGATAGAAGGATTTGAGTTGGTCGGCGGTGACGCTGTTGTCACCCACACCCGGGGGCTTGGTCGATGCCGTCGGCTTGGCGGGAGAAGGTTCGACCTTCGGCTTCGTAGCCGGTTTCGCCATTTGATTTCCCCTCCGCTTATCCCGATGCCGCTTATACCATCGCCCAAGGCGATGTGGTTGATCTAGCAGCAAAAAACCAGCCGAGAGAGAGTGCGCCGCAGCATTTGAGAGAATGTTTGCAAGGCGCCCTTCGCAGCAGACAGTTTGTTTCAGACGGCCGCGAAGCGAACTTGATCAATGCGTCGTGGATACGGCTCGCTCAACGCGTCGGCGTGAAGATGATGATGTCGTCCTTGCGGGAAAAGTTGAGCAGGACGCGCGCGCGTTCATCGAGCATGTCGGGATCGAGGCTCTGGTTGCGCAGGGCGGCGACACGCCGCTCCCAGATCTTTCGCGTCGTCTCCGCTTCGGCGAGATTCTGTTCGGCGACCAGGACTTCGCGCTGCAGATAGACCATGGCGAGCAGGCCGCGATCACCGTTCACAAGGTGATAGCCGAAATAGCCGAACACCGTGGCGAAGATGATCGGCGCCAAGATCTGACGTGGCCGCAACAACATATACGAACTTCCTGACTTCATAAGGCAACATATGGTGTTGAGAAGTCAAGATTTTTCGCGGCCACGCCGCGAGAGCTAATGCGACAGGGCAATCCTCATCCGCCTGTTGTGCCGTCCCTTGTTGTCGATCTTCAGGATGCGGACGGGCGGCGATCCGCCGGTCGAGGCGAGATGCGTGCCACCGCAGGCCTGCCGATCGAGCCCTACGATCTCGACAATTCGGACCTTGCCATCGGGCGTGGGGGGCGGTGCGACGGAGCGGCTGCGGATCAGGCCGGGCTCGGCCTGTGCTTCGTGCATCGGCACATAGCCAAAGCGAACCGGAATGTCCTGGCGGATCAGGTCGTTGATCGGCCCCTCCAGCGCCCGCAGGCGATCGCTGTCCGCCCCCTGGATGTCGAAGTCCATGCGCGCCGTGCCGTCGTCGGCCATCTGCACCCCGGTGACCAGCGCACCATCGAAGCTCTGGAACACCAGGGCGTTCAGCACATGCGTGTCGGTGTGCAACTGGCGCATCATGCGCCGGAAATCCGCATCGACTGCCGCTTCGACGACGCCCGTGATTTCACTTTGGCAGTCGAGCAGATGCCACAGCTTGCCGGCGGAAACTTCGAAGCCCACGACCCTCGCCTCGCCGCCTTGCCAGGCGATGACACCGCGATCCGCGAGCTGGCCGCCGCCACCGGGATAGAAGGGTGATTGGACCAGCGCGACCTTGCCGGGCCGCGCGTCGGCCACATCGGTCTGCACGGCCAGGGTTTCAGGCTGCTCGTGGCAAAAGAAGTGCATGCGGCCTGATAGGCCGGTCGCCATCCACGGTATTGGCGAAAATTGCTAAGCGGCCGCCGCAGCCCGCGCGAATTGCGTGGGCGTGATGCCGTAGCAGCGCTTGAAGTGCTTGTTGAGCGCGCTCTGATCATAGAAGCCGACTTCTGTCGCAACGTCGGCCAACACGGGCGCACGCCGCAGGCGGCGGCACGCCATGTTGAGCCTCACCTGTGTCAGGTAGGCATGGGGCGTCAGGCCGACCGTGCGCTTGAACAGGCCGATGAGCTGGAAGGTCGTCAGGCCGATCTCGGCGGCCAAATCCTCCAGGCGCAGCTCGGAGGCATAGTCGGCGTGCATGCGATCCTTCACCCGCGTCAGGAGCTGGCGGTCGATCGGCGCCGGCGGGATGCGGCTGCCGCCGCTGCCGTGGCGTTCGAACAGTCGGCCGAAGCTGCCGACCAGCAACTCGCGCTCATGGAAAACGTCGCGCCCCTCCTCGATGGCGCAATGCATGGCCATGAACGCCTCGATCAGGTCGCGATCAGCGAAGATGTTGTGCGTGAAGTACGGCACCCTTTCGATGCCGAGGCCGGCGGCGAGTCGATCGAGCGCCGTCAGCGTCAGGTACATCGACCGGTACTGCCAGCGCTCGCTCCACCCCATCCAGCCGGCATGAGGCTCGCCCGGATTGAAGACGAACAGTGTCGACGGGGTCGCCTCCTCGACCTGGCCGCGGCTCTTGACCACCGAAGCGCCGTTCTCGGTGACGGCAACGACCAGAGCCTCGTGAATGTGCGGCGGATATTCGTGAGTGGTGAAGTCGGCGCGCAGCAGGCTGAGGCCGGCGAGATGCCGGTCCCACCAGTATTCCGTCGAGTTTCTGGGATCGCTGCGGGCCACGCCTGAAAATACCGGCTCGACCAATTTTCGCCAATACCGGCCATCGCCTCGCTTCCAGTCTGTGACCATGTTGACCGAAGGCCAGCGGCAGATCCGCCCTCTGCCTCACCGAACCCCGCGCTGGCTCGGATGCCGCTGCCATCACGACCCGCCCCGAAAGCGTCGGCAACAGTTTGTCCTGAACAGGAGCAAACAGTTCGTCACCTCCGGTCGCAGCGCCGACATCGCGCTGGTCTTCGCCGTGACCGATCCGTCGGCGTTCATCGTGCCGACGAAAACGCTGGGCTACGCCGTGGCGCGCGTCGAGCACACGATGGGGCAGCGCTCGTCCGATCACTGCCACGTCGTGTTCAAACAATTGCGAGGTCATGCCCGACCAGATGCTGGGCGAGGAAGGCGGCCATCCGGATCCAAGGCGGCTACGGCTATCTCAACAACTTCCCGGCCGAGCGCATCTATCGCGACGTGCGCCTCACCACGATCTCCGAAGGCACGTCCGACATCCCAACGGCTGGTGATCGGCCGCCAGCTCGGCAATGAAACCCGCTTCGAAGGAGTAACGTGAAATGATCGCGCGCCTATGGCGCGGCCGTGCCGACGATTCAGCCAATGCCGACGCCTACGTCCGGCATTTCTCCGGCACGGTCTCCGCCCAACTCGAGAGCTTGGCAGGGCATCGCGGCGCCTGGCTGCTGCGCCGTGAAGTCGACGGCGGCACGGAGTTCATCGCCCTGACGCTGTGGGAATCGCGACAGTCACTCGAGGCCTTCACAGGACCCGACATCGCGAAGTCGGTCGTCGAGCCCGAGGCCCGCGCCGTGATGCAGTCGTTCGACGACTTCGCGAACCACTACAATGACGAGGTCGCCAAGCCTTCCCGCAGCAGGTATCGGTGTCGGAGAATAGCAGCGCGTCGGTACCGGTGATCCGTCCTATCGCTACCTCCGTGACCGGAGGCAGAAGCCGGCCTCGAGCGCGTGAGCGCGTCGAGTGTCCTATCGGCAATCAGCGGCCGCGCAGAATCGCCGTACCGGCGTAGCGCGCCTGCGGACCGAGCTGCTCCTCGATGCGCAGGAGCTGGTTGTATTTGGCCAGGCGATCGGAGCGCGACAGGGAGCCGGTCTTGATCTGCCCGCAGCCGGTGGCGACGGCGAGGTCGGCGATGGTCGAATCCTCGGTCTCGCCCGAGCGATGCGACATCACCGCGGTATAGGCCGCGCGCTGCGCCATGCCGACGGCATCCAGCGTCTCGCTCAGAGAACCGATCTGGTTGACCTTCACCAGGATCGAATTGGCGATACCCTTCTTGATGCCCTCCGACAGACGCGCCGTGTTGGTGACGAACAGATCGTCTCCGACGAGCTGAACTTTCGCACCGATTTCGTCGGTCAGCGCCTTCCAGCCATCCCAGTCATCCTCGGACATTCCGTCTTCGATCGACACGATCGGATAGCGCTTCACCAGATCCGCGAGATAGCGCGCCATGCCCGCGGAATCGAGGCTCTTGCCTTCGCCGGAGATCTCGTACTTGCCGTTCTTGAAGAACTCTGTCGCCGCGCAATCGAGCGCGATCATCACGTCGTCGCCCGGCTTATAGCCTGCGGCCTCAATCGACTTCATGATGAAGCCCAGCGCTTCGTCCGCCGACTTCAGGTTCGGCGCGAAGCCGCCTTCGTCGCCAACGTTGGTGTTGTGCCCGGCATCCTTCAGCCCCTTGCGCAGCGTATGGAAGATCTCCGATCCGACGCGAATGGCATCGGCGCAGGTTTCCGCGCCGACAGGCATGATCATGAATTCCTGGATGTCGATCGGGTTATCGGCATGTGCGCCGCCATTGACGATGTTCATCTGCGGCACCGGCAGGATATGCGCCGCCGTACCGCCGACATAGCGATAGAGCGGCAGCCCGGCAGCCTCCGTCGCGGCCTTCGCCACGGCCAGCGAAACGCCCAGGATGGCGTTGGCGCCTAAGCGGCTCTTGTTCGGCGTCCCGTCAAGTTCGATCAGCGCCTGATCGATGCCGCGCTGATCCTCGGCATCCATGTCGCGCAGCGCCGTGTAAATTTCCGTGTTGACCGCCTCGACCGCCTTCAGCACGCCTTTGCCGAGATAACGGCTCTTGTCGCCGTCGCGCAGCTCGACCGCTTCGTGGGCACCGGTCGAAGCGCCGGACGGAACCGCCGCGCGGCCCATCGAACCGTCCTCGAGCACCACGTCGACTTCGACTGTCGGATTGCCGCGGCTATCTAAGATCTCGCGCGCAATGATGTCGGCGATGGCGGTCATGGTGTCCTCCGGCTGGGAAATCGGGCGGTTGCTGCAGTCTGCGCGCGTTCTAGCCGAGCGAAACGCATTGGCAAAGGGGTGGTTGCGCCTCAGGCGTCAAGGTTGTATCGCGGGCCCTGCGCAACATCGGGGGAAAACACCCATGGCCGACACTCAGACGTACACCGGCGGTTGCCACTGCGGACAGGTTCGCTTCGAAGTCACGACCGACCTGACCCCGGTCCTCGACTGCAACTGTTCTCTCTGCCAGAAGCGCGGTGCTCTGTGGACCTATGTCGATCTGCCGGCGTTCAAGCTGTTGTCGGGTAGCGATCAACAGACGGACTACCGGTTCAATACGAAGCGCATTCAGCATCTGTTTTGCAAAACCTGCGGTGTCGCCTCGTTCGGTCGCGGCGCCGACGCTCAAGGCAATGAAGGCGTCGGCATCAACGTTCGATGCCTGGATGATATCGACTTGGGGAGCCTCACGCTCACCAAGTACGACGGACGGAGCCGTTAGGTGACATCTGCCCTTGTTCTGTTTTCGGGTGGTCAGGATTCGGCGACTTGCCTGGCCTGGGCTTTGCAGCGCTACGGTCGTGTCGAGACGATCGGATTTGCCTATGGCCAGCGCCACGAAGTCGAACTCATCGCACGGCGCAATGTTCTGCAGGGTTTCCGAGATAGTTTTCCGGAGTGGGCACCAAAGCTCGCCGAAGATCATACGCTGGATCTGGCGGAATTCGGGG
>JAEZBA010000622.1 GCA_023430245.1 Pseudomonadota bacterium | reverse complement strand
CCTTCATACTGATGCGCGAGCAGATGTCCCTGCACCTGCGCAACCGTATCCATGGTCACGCTGACCACGATCAGGAGCGACGTGCCGCCGAAATAGAACGGCACCGCGGCGTAGGAGATCAGGATTTCCGGAATGATACAGACGATCGAAAGATAGATCGCGCCGATCACCGTGATGCGCGTGAGCACGTAATCGATATATTCCGCCGTGCGCTCGCCTGGCCGGATCCCGGGAATGAAGCCGCCATGCTTCTTCAGATTGTCGGCGGTCTCGGTCGGATTGAAGACGATCGCCGTATAGAAGAACGCGAAGAACACGATCAGCGACACGTAAAGAACCAGAAACAGCGGCCGGCCGTGGCTGAGCTGAGTCGTGATTTCCGTCAGCCAGCTCGGACCCTGGCCGGCGTTGAAATTCGCAATCGTGGTCGGCAGCAGCAGCAGCGACGACGCGAAGATCGGCGGAATCACACCTGAGGTGTTGAGCTTGAGCGGCAGATGCGAAGTCTGCCCCTCGAACATCCGGTTGCCCACCTGCCGTTTCGGGTACTGGATCAGCAGCCGCCGTTGCGCCCGCTCCATGAAGACGATGAAGGCGGTGACCACGAAGGCCATCAGGATGACCAGCAAAATGAGCCCGGTCGACAACGCGCCCTGACGGCCGAGTTCGAGCGTGCCGGCAATCGCCGACGGCAATTCGGCAACGATGCCGGCCATGATGATGAGCGAGATGCCGTTACCGATGCCGCGCGAGGTGATCTGCTCGCCGAGCCACATCAGGAACATGGTGCCGCCGGTCAGCGTGATGACCGTCGAAATGCGGAAGAACCAGCCCGGATCGCTGATGACGTTGCCCGCGCCCTCAAGTCCGATGGCGATGCCATAAGCCTGCACGGCGGCAAGGAACACAGTCAGGTAGCGCGTATATTGATTGATGGTCTTGCGGCCGGCCTCGCCCTCTTTTTTCAGGGCTTCAAGCGTCGGCGACACCGTCGTCATCAGCTGGATGATGATTGAGGCCGAGATATACGGCATGATGTTCAGCGCAAAGATCGCCATGCGCTGAATGCCGCCACCCGCGAACATATTGAACATTCCCAGGATGCCACCAGCCTGGGTGCGGAAAATCTGGTCCCATGCGGTGGGATCGATGCCGGGCAGCGGAATATAGGTCCCGAGACGGTAGACCAGCAGCGCACCGAGCGTGAACCAGATTCGCTTTTTCAGCTCCTCGGCCTTGCCAAGCGCGGAGAAGTTGATGTTGGCCGCAAGTTGTTCCGCTGCTGAGACCATGCTCGCTCCTGACCCGCGTTAGCCCCGATGGCGCCCCGGCGTCATCATATGGGGATCACGCGGGCTTTTTGCCCGCGGGCTTGGCCGGCTTTTCAGCTTTGGGGGCCTTGGCGGCCGTATCGTCGGCCTTCTTCTTGGACGCCGTCGGCGCCGCCTCGACGATCTTCGGCTTGGCCAGACCGGCCGCGAAGCGCGCATTCTTGCCACGCGGCTCCGAAGACTCTTCCTTGGCGGGAGCGAGGATCTTCACCGATCCGCCGGCCTTCTCCACCGCGGCGATCGCGGACTTGGAGGCACGCCACACCGTGAAGTCGACCTTGGTCTTGAGTTCGCCGCCGCCGAGCAGCTTCACGCCGGCACGCGCACGGCTGAGGATGCCGGCATTGACCAGGGTATCCACATCGACCGGATTCTTGGCGTCGAGCGCACCGGATTCGATCGCGGCCTGAACGCGGCCGAGATTGATCTCGTTCAGGTCGAGCTGGAATGCGGTGTTCTTGAAGCCGCGCTTCGGCAACCGCCGATGCAGCGGCATCTGGCCGCCTTCGAAACCCTTGATACGGACGCCGGAGCGCGCGGTCTGGCCCTTGCCGCCACGACCGCCGGTCTTGCCCTTGCCTGAACCGATACCGCGCCCAACGCGGGTACGGGCCTGAGATGAGCCGGGCCGGCCGGCCAGCTGATTGAGCTTCATCGCTTACTTTCCTTCCTCGACCACGCGGACGAGATGCGCCACCTTCGCGATCATGCCGCGGGTGGACGGCGTGTCCGGCACATCCTTGGTGCGGCCGATCTTGTTCAGCCCAAGCCCGATCAGCGTCGCCCGCTGACTGGCCTCGCGGCGGATCGGGCTGCCGGTCTGCTGGACCTTGATTGTCTTGTTCGCTGCCATAACGCGTTGCCTTCCGGATCGCTACGCCGATTACTCGGCCGTCGCCTCGATACCCTCTTCGCGGCGCCGGGCCTGCAGGGTCGAGACCTTCATCGAGCGACGCGCCGCGACCGAACGCGGCGAATCCTGGTGCTTCAGGGCATCGAACGTCGCCCGCACCATGTTGTAGGGGTTGGACGAACCGAGCGACTTCGCCACCACGTCCTGCATGCCGAGCGACTCGAACACAGCGCGCATCGGGCCGCCGGCGATGATGCCGGTACCGGCCGGAGCCGCGCGCAGCTGAACCTTACCGGCGCCGTGACGGCCATACACGTCATGATGCAGCGTGCGGCCTTCGCGCAGCGGAACCCGGGTCAGGTTGCGCTTGGCGGCGTCGGTCGCCTTGCGGATGGCTTCCGGCACTTCGCGCGCCTTGCCGTGTCCGAAACCGACCCGGCCCTTCTGATCGCCGACGACGACCAGAGCGGCAAAGCCGAAGCGGCGGCCGCCCTTCACCACCTTGGCGACGCGATTGATGTGAACGAGCTTGTCGATGAATTCCGACTCTTCTCGTTCGCCGCGCTCGCGCCTGGGTTCTCGTGCCATATCGTTCGTCCTTCGGGTGCTTTTTGCCCGGTTAGAAGCTCAATCCGCCTTCGCGTGCAGCGTCGGCAAGCGCCTTGATGCGCCCGTGATACATGTAGCCGCCGCGGTCGAAGACCACGTTCTTCACGCCCTTCTCGGAGGCGCGCTCGGCGACCAGCTTGCCGACGACCTTCGCCGCCTCGATATCGGCGCCGGTCTTGCCGGTCTCGCGCTGCGTCTTCTCGAGCGAAGACGCGGATGCGAGCGTCACACCCTTGGTGTCGTCGATCACCTGAGCATAGATGTGTTTCGACGAGCGATGGACCGTCAGGCGCATGCGGCCGTTCGCCGCTGCCTTGACCGCCCTGCGTACGCGCGACTTGCGGCGCTCAGTGGGAGACTTGTGTGCCATGTGAAGTGACCTTGATCGCTACTTCTTCTTGCCTTCCTTGCGGAAGATGAATTCGCCGGCGTATCGCACGCCCTTGCCCTTGTAGGGCTCCGGCGGCCGGTAAGCGCGGATTTCAGCCGCAACCTGCCCGACCTTCTTCTTGTCGATGCCCGTCACCACGATCTCGGTCGGCTTCGGGGTCGCAACAGCGATGCCCTCCGGGATCGGATACAGCACATCGTGGCTGTAACCGAGCGCCAGCTGCAGGTTCTTGCCCTGCACCGCCGCACGATAGCCGACGCCGGTGATTTCGAGCTTGCGCTCGAAGCCCTGGGTAACGCCGGTCATGATGTTGTTCAGGTTCGCACGCGTGGTGCCCCACAGCGCGCGCGCCTCCTTCGATTCGTCCTTGGGGTCGACCTTGATCTCGCCCTTGTCCATTTGGACCGCGACCCGATCGTCGAAAACAAGCGAAAGGACGCCTTTCGGCCCCTTCACATTGATGGTCGAGCCGGACACGTTGGCGGTGACGCCAGACGGAACGGGGACCGGTTTCTTGCCGACGCGAGACATCAGAACACCGTGCAGAGCAGTTCGCCGCCGACATTGGCATCACGGGCGGAATGGTCCGCCATGACACCCTTCGGGGTCGCGACCGCGATGCCCTCCGGGATCGGATACAGCACATCGTGGCTGTAACCGAGGGCAAGCTGAAGGTTCTTGCCCTGCACCGCCGCACGATAGCCGACGCCGGTGATTTCGAGCTTGCGCT
>JAEZBA010000553.1 GCA_023430245.1 Pseudomonadota bacterium | reverse complement strand
GATCAAGCGCGCGTCCGAGCAGCAGCTCAAGGGTATCCTTGGCTACACCACGAGCCCGAACGTCTCGATCGACTTCAACCACGATCCGCATTCCTCGGTCTTCCACATGGACCAGACCAAGGTGATGGACGGCACGCTGGTGTCGGTCCTGTCCTGGTACGACAACGAATGGGGCTTCTCCAACCGCATGTCCGATACGGCCGTGGCGATGGGGAAGCGTATCTGATCAATCCGTCATCCTGAGGCGCGCGCGAAGCGCGCCTCGAAGGACGACGGCCCGGCTGTCCCCCTTCGAGGCTCGCCGCTGCGCGTCTCGCACCTCAGGGTGACGAGCAAGAGTAGCGCTCGAATGTCCCAATTCCGCACCCTCGATACCGCCGACCTCAACAACAAGCGCGTCCTGCTCCGCGTCGACCTCAATGTTCCGATGGAGAACGGCAAGGTCACCGATGCGACCAGGATTGAGCGGGTTGTGCCGACCATCACCGAAATCGCAGACAAGGGCGGCAAGGTCATCATCCTTGCGCATTTCGGCCGACCGAAAGGGCGCGATGAGAAGGATTCGCTGCGGCCGGTTGCTACCGCGCTGTCGCAGGTCCTGAAGCGGCCGGTCGAATTCGCGGACGATTGTATCGGCGCAAACGCAAAGACTGCCGTCGATGCGATGAATGCGGGCGATATCCTGGTTCTGGAAAACACCCGCTTCCACAAGGAAGAGGAAAAGAACGACCACGCATTCGTTCAGAAACTGGCCGACCTCGGCGACATTTATGTCAACGATGCCTTCTCCGCTGCGCACCGCGCGCATGCCTCGACCGAAGGCCTGGGACACAAGCTGCCAGCCTATGCCGGCCGCACCATGCAGGCCGAACTCGATGCGCTGTCCAAGGCGCTGGTGGCGCCGGCGAAACCGGTAATCGCCATTGTCGGCGGCGCCAAGGTCTCGACCAAGATCGACCTGCTGGAAAATCTGGTCGGCCGTGTCGATGGACTGGTGATCGGCGGCGGCATGGCCAACACCTTCCTGCATGCGCAGGGAATGAAGATTGGCAAGTCTCTGGCCGAGCGCGATCTTGCCGACACTGCGCGCCGCATCATGGACAAGGCGGAGACCGCGAAATGCGCGATCATCCTGCCGGTCGACGCCGTCGTCGCGTTCAAGTTCGAGGCGAACGCGCCGTCACACGCCTATGGCCTCGATGCCATCCCCGAGGACGGCATGATCCTCGATGTCGGCCCGCTCTCGATCGAGCGCGTGAACCGCGCGATCGACGACGCGCGCACCCTGCTCTGGAACGGCCCGCTTGGCGCGTTCGAACTCGCGCCGTTCGACCGTGGCACGGTTGCGGCAGCGCGTCACGCCGCGGAACGAACCCGGGCCGGAAAACTTGTCTCGATCGCCGGCGGCGGCGACACCGTGGCGGCGCTGAACCACGCCGGGGTGGCGGACGATTTCAGCTACATTTCCACAGCTGGCGGCGCCTTTCTCGAATTCTGCGAGGGCAAGGCCCTGCCGGGCGTGGAAGTGTTAAGAGCGAAGTGACAGGTAGGGGACTTGCCCCTTTTCGGCGCGACCGCCGAGGATGTAGAAGTCAGACGAATATTGCCGGTTTTCCGGCCCTTCGAACGGAGCAGCCGATGAATCTCGCAGACTTGAACAAGGTCGCCGAAGCCATGGTGGCGCCCGGCAAGGGCATCCTGGCGGCCGACGAATCCACCGGCACCATCAAGAAGCGCTTCGATGCGATCGGCACCGAAAACACCGAGGACAATCGCCGCGACTATCGTGAGCTGATGTTCCGGACCACCGAAGCGATGTCGAAACACATCTCCGGCGTGATCCTCTATGACGAGACCATCTGGCAGAAGGCCAAAGACGGCACGCCGCTGGTCGATCTCATCAAGAAGGCCGGCGCGATCCCCGGCATCAAGGTCGACGAAGGCACCAAGCCCCTTCCCAATTGCCCGGGCGAATTGATCACTGTCGGACTGGACAAGCTCGCCGATCGCCTGACCAAGTATTACGAACAGGGCGCGCGTTTTGCGAAATGGCGCGCGGTGATCGACATCGGCCAGGGCATCCCCTCGCACAACGCGGTCCATGCCAATGCGCATGCGCTCGCGCGTTACGCGGCGCTGTGTCAGGCGGCGCAGATCGTGCCGATCGTAGAGCCTGAAGTGCTGATGGATGGCGATCACGATATCGATCGCTGCTATCAGGTCACCGAGTGGGTGCTGAAGGAGACCTTCCAGGAACTCTATTATGCAGGGGTCGCGCTGGAAGGCATCGTGCTGAAGCCGAACATGGCAGTGCCAGGCAAGAAGAGCGCGAAGAAAGCCTCGGTGCAGGAAGTCGCGGAAAAGACCGTGAAGCTGCTGAAGAATTGCGTGCCGGGTGCGGTGCCGGGCATCGCCTTCCTCTCGGGTGGGCAGTCCGACGAAGAGGCCACCGCTCATCTCGATGCCATGAACAAGATTGGCGGCTTGCCGTGGAAGCTCACCTTCTCCTACGGGCGGGCGCTGCAGGCCGCGCCGCAGAAGGCCTGGAGCGGCAAGAGCGAAAATGTTGCGGCAGCGCAGCGCGCCTTCACCCATCGCGCAATGATGAACGGCCTCGCCTCGCTCGGCCAGTGGCAGCAGGACCTGGAAAAGAAGGCAGCATAGCGTTATGTCCGCCGCTCCCCGCGGAAACGGAAATCCGGCCCTTTGCGCTGGATTTGCCGCTTTTGCGGAGATGAGCGGGGTCGCGACGCGCCCCGTCAAACTGCCGCCCGATTGCGGACACATCGGGTAACTGGATGACGCCCCGACCACCCGAGCCCAGGCGCCCCCGTGCGCGCCTCTATCTGGTCACGCCGGCCGCGGCCGATGCCGCGCAGCTGCGGCTCGACCTGCTCGGCGCGCTCGATTCCGCGGACATCGCCGCCGTGCTGATGCGGCTTCCCGACGAGGACGAGCGCTCGCTGATCAACCGCGTGAAGGAGATCGGCCCCGTCGTGCAGCGGGCCGAGGCCGCCCTGATCCTCGACGGCCATCCGCGGCTGGTCGCGCGCAGCGGTGCGGACGGCGCGCATCTGAACGGGCTTGACGCCTTTCAGGATGCGACAGCGGCGCTGAAGCCCGACCGGATCGCGGGCATCGGTGGTCTCGAAACGCGGCATGACGCCATGATCGCAGCGGAAGACGGCGCCGATTACGTGATGTTTGGCGACAATGCGCGGCCTTCGCTCGATGCACTGATCGAGCGCATCACCTGGTGGGCCGATCTGTTCGAAATACCCTGCGTCGCCTATGCCACCGCGCTGGACGAGATTGGGCCGCTGGTGGATGCGGGTGCCGACTTCATCGCCGTCGGCGATGCGATGTTCTCGGACCCGCGCGGCGTGGCAGCGGCGGTCGCCGAGGCCTCCGCGCGCCTGTCAGTCGCGGAGGTCGCGACATGAAGCCGCCGTTCCATATTGTGCTCGCGATCTCGTTGTCGCTCCTCGCCGTCCCGGCTCATGCCGCGGCAAAGAAGGCCAATCCATCGCCGCCCCTGCCCGAGCCTGCCCCGAATGCGGCCGCGCAGGATCCAGGCGACGTCGCCTATGCCCAGTTCCAGCGCGGCTATTACCTGTCGGCGCTGGCGGAGGCGCAGAAGCGGGTCGAAGCCAATGGCGACCCCAAGGCCATGACGCTGATCGGCGTTCTATACGGCGGCGGGCTCGGCGTCGGGCAGGACGATGCCAAGGCGGTCGAGTGGTACAACAAGGCTGCCGAACGCGGCGACCGCGAAGCGATGTTTTCGCTGGCGATGATGCGGCTCGCCGGCCGCGGCGGCCCCAGGGACCGCGACGCGGCAGCCAAGCTGTTCGCAAGCGCCGCAAAGCTCGGACAGGCGAATGCGGCCTATAATCTCGGCCTGTTCTATCTCGAAGGCATGCAGTTCCCCCGCGATTTCGCCCGCGCCGCCGAGCTGTTTCGTCAGGCCGCCCAGGCCGGAAATCGCGAGGCCCAGTACGCCCTCGCCACTATGCACAAGGAAGGCCGCGGCGTTCCAAAGGACGACAACGAAGCGACCCGCCTGCTCGCGCTCGCGGCCCTGGCCGACCATCTCGATGCCCAGGTCGAATACGCGATCGCCCTGCACAACGGCACCGGAATCACCAAGGACGAAGCCGCCGCCGCCCAATTGCTGCGCAAGGCCGCCCGGCGCGGCGCGCCGGTGGCCCAGAACCGGCTCGCGCGTATTCTCGCCACCGGACGCGGCCTGCCGGAGGACCCCAAGGAAGCCGTCAAATGGCACATCGTGTCCAAGGCGGCGGGCGCCAGCGATCCCTGGCTGGACGAGTATATGGCCAAGCAATCCGACGAGGTCCGCGCCGCGGCGCGCAAAGAAGCTGACCCCTGGCTGTTCATCATCGCGCATTCACGCTCTTGACGGCGGCCAAGCCGACGGGCACATGGCGCCGATATTCCTGAAATCACGGAACGCCTCATGGCCAAGATCAATGGCAACGAAATCCGTCCTGGCTATGTCATCGAGTACCAGGACACGCTCTGGGTCGCTGTCAAAACCATGGCGGTCAAGCCCGGAAAAGGGCCGGCCTATAACCAGGTCGAACTGAAAAATCTGATCGACGGACGCAAGCTCAACAATCGCTTCGGCTCCGACGAGCGGGTCGAGCGTGCGCGCCTCGAACAGAAGGATTTCCAGTTCCTGTACCGCGAGGGCGAGAGCCTGGTCTTCATGGATAACGACTCCTACGAGCAGACCGAACTGCACGAGGATTTCGTCGGCGAACGCGCCGCCTTCCTGCAGGACGGCATGACGGTGACGCTCGAACTGCACGACGAGCGCCCGATAAGCATCAAGCTGCCGGATTATGTCACGCTCGAAATCGTCGAGGCCGATCCCGTCGTCAAGGGGCAGACCGCATCCTCGTCCTACAAGCCGGCCAAGCTCGAAAACGGCCTGCGCGTGATGGTGCCGCCCTTCATCACCGCCGGTGAAAAGATCGTGGTCGACACCAACGAAGTCACCTACGTTCGCCGGGCGGATTGAACTCGCCGCAGCGTACTCGTCTTTCTCCGTCATCCTGAGGTGGCCGCGTAGCGGCCCTCGAAGGATGAACGGCCACAATCGGGCCGCCGCCCTTCGAGGCTCGCTTCGCTCGCACCTCAGGGTGACGGGGTGGTTGTCGGAGCGGCGGCATCCAAGAGAAACCTATGCAACAC
>JAEZBA010000525.1 GCA_023430245.1 Pseudomonadota bacterium | reverse complement strand
CAGAAGCCGGCCAGACCGCTAGTGGGCCAGCCGGGCAAGAATGCGATCTGGGTGCCGACACCCACCGCCTTGATCGAGATGATGCTGGATCTCGCCAAGGTCACCGCGGCAGACCGGGTGGTTGATCTCGGCTCCGGTGACGGGCGAGCGGTGATTGCCGCCGCCAAACGCGGCGCCAGTGCGCGCGGCATCGAGTTCGATGCAAATCTCGTTGCGGTCGCAACCGCGAATGCGGCCAAGGCGGGCGTCAGCGACAAGGCGATATTCGAACGCGCCGACATGTTCGCAACCGATTTTTCGGATGCGACCGTCGTGGTCGTGTTCCTGCTGCCCGAACTCAATATCAAGCTGCGTCCAACGATCCTCAACATGAAGCCCGGCACACGCGTGGTCTCGAACACCTTCGAGATGGGCGGATGGCTGCCCGATCAGGTCGAATCGCTGCGCGAGGAATGCGATTTTTTCTTCTGCAAGGCGCTGTTGTGGATCGTACCGGCGAAGATCGACGGTGAATGGACCGTCGAGACCGGCGGCGCCGCCGGAACATTATCGCTGAAGCAGCAGTTCCAGACCTTTACCGGCACGATTACCAACGCAGGCGCCATCGTGCCGATCGCCGACGGACGACTGACCGCCGACGAACTTACCTTCACCGCAGGCGGCATCGCCTATAGCGGCAAGGTCCGCGGCGACATCATTGAAGGCACCAACACATCCGGTGCAACCTGGAAGGCAAAACGCGGCAGCTGACCGCGACGAAGGAGACGAATTCATGCGCAATCCCATTCGACTGGTCACCGGCTCGTGCGTCTCGCTGGCGCTGGCGTTTAATTACGCGGTCGCGCAGCCCGCCCCCGCATTTGAGCCGAAGGTCGGACAGCGCGGCAAGGACGTGGTCTGGGTGCCGACCAATCAGAACCTCGTCGACAAGATGCTCGACATGGCCAAGGTGACCGCGAACGACTATGTGATCGATCTCGGTTCCGGCGACGGCCGTACCGTGATCACCGCGGCCAAGCGCGGCGCCACCGCGCACGGCATCGAATACAATCCGGACATGGTCGCGCTGTCGAAGCAGAACGCCGAGAAGGAAGGCGTGAGCGCGAAGGCCACGTTCGAGAAGGCCGACATCTTCGAGAGCGATTTCTCCAAGGCCACCGTGATCACGATGTTCCTGCTGCCCTCGCTCAACGTGAAGCTTCGTCCCAAATTGCTGGACATGAAGCCCGGTACGCGCCTCGTCCCCAACTCCTTCGACATGGGCGACTGGCGGGCGGACGAAACCGTTTCACTCAACGGCAATGGTGGCTGCACCTCGCATTGCACCGCCTATTTCTGGCTGGTGCCGGCCAAGGTCCAGGGCAACTGGAAGACGCCGCAGGGTGAGTTGACGCTCGAGCAGACCTATCAGGACGTTAAGGGTACGCTGAAGAACGGCAACGTGATCGCGCCGGTCACCGAAGGCAAGCTGACCGGCGACCAGATCGCATTCACCGCCGGCGGCACGCGCTATACCGGCACGGTCACCGACAAGGCGATCACCGGCAAGGCCAACAGCGGCGGCAAGGAAACGGAGTGGACGGCGACGCGGTAGACGCGACGCGCGCTCAGGCCTTGAGCCGATAGCCGGTGCGGAAAATCCACCACACCGCGACGAGGCAGCCGACCAGAAATGCCAGCGTCATGCCAAGGCTGACGCTGACATTGACATCGGAGACTTCGAAGAAGCTCCAGCGGAAACCGCTGATCAGATAGACTACCGGGTTGAACAGGCTCACCGTCTGCCAGAATGGCGGCAGCACATCTATCGAATAGAAGCTGCCGCCGAGAAAGGTCAGCGGCGTGATGATCAAGAGCGGCACCACCTGCAATTTCTCGAAGCCATCGGCCCAGATGCCGATGATGAAGCCTAGCAGACTGAAGGTCACCGCCGTCAGCACCAGGAACGACACCATCCAGACCGGATGAGCGATCTTGAGAGGCACGAAGAAACCCGCGGTCGCAAGCACGATGGCGCCGAGCAGGATCGACTTGGTCGCCGCCGCCCCGACATAGCCGATGACGATCTCGATAAACGACACCGGGGCCGACAGGATTTCGTAGATCGTGCCGACGAAGCGTGGAAAGTAGATGCCGAATGACGCGTTCATCACGCTCTGGGTCAGCAGCATCATCATGATCAGGCCGGGTACGATGAAAGCGCCGTAATCGACGCCATTGACCTCCTGAATGCGCGAGCCGATGGCCGCGCCGAACACCACGAAATACAGCGAGGTCGAGATGACCGGCGAGAGAATGCTACCGAGCGGCGTGCGCCAGGTACGCGCCATCTCGAACCGGTAGATCGCAAGAATCGCCCGCCAGTTCATTTGCGCTCCACCAGTCCGACGAAGATATCCTCGAGCGACGATTGCTCGGTCTGCAGATCCCGGAAACGGATATTGGCGGCGTTGAGGTCGGACAAAAGCGCGGTGATGCCGGTGCGTTCGCCCTTGGTGTCGTAGGCATAAACCAGCTCAGTGCCGTCATTCACAAGCGCGAGGCCGTATTTTGCGAGCGGCTCCGGCACCGCATCGAGCGGTTTCTGTAGCTGGACAGTCAGCTTCTTCTTGCCGAGCTTGCGCATCAGTTCGGCCTTGTCCTCCACCAGCACGATCTCTCCCTTCGAGATCACGCCGACGCGATCGGCCATGTCTTCGGCTTCCTCGATATAATGAGTGGTGAGAATGATGGTGACACCGGAATCCCGCAGGTCGCGCACCACTTGCCACATGTCCTTGCGCAACGCGACGTCGACACCCGCGGTCGGTTCGTCCAGGAACAGAATGCGCGGCTCGTGCGACAGCGCCTTTGCGATCATGACGCGGCGCTTCATGCCGCCCGACAGGGTCAGGATCTTGGATTCCTTCTTGTCCCACAGCGACAGCGACTTGAGGATGCTTTCGATATAGGCCGGATTTTTCGGCTTGCCGAACAGGCCACGGCTGAAGCTCACCGTCGCCCATACCGTCTCGAACGAGTCGGTATGCAATTCCTGCGGCACCAGCCCGATCATCGCGCGCGCGGGGCGGAAATCCTCGACAATGTCGTGGCCGCCGACCGTCACCTTGCCCGTACTGGCATTCACAAGGCCGCAGACGATGCCGATCAGCGTGGTCTTGCCGGCGCCATTGGGACCGAGCAACGCGAAAATCTCGCCTGCGCGAATATCCAGCGAAACGCTCTTCAGCGCCTGAAAGCCGGTGGCGTAGGTCTTGGACAAATTCTGGATCGAGATGACAGATGACATAGGTAGCCTTGCAGCGGCGATGTAGTGGTTTCTCGCCAGAAGGGAAGAGCGATCCCGGTTTGGCCAAGAATTGAACGAAAAACCCACGATGCGGGACACTTTCTTCGCCTGCGACATAGTCTTGGCAGGCCGGGACGGTCAATCCGTGGTAGTTCGTTTCCAACGAAACGTCACAACAACACCACAGAAGGAGGAACCCCGTGCATCAACGTGTCTTATCCTTGGCATTCGCCGCAGTGATGGCTTGTGCGACAGCGCCATATGCCGCCGCACAGACTTATCCGTCGCAACCGATCAAGATTATCGTGCCAACGCCGCCTGGAGGCGTCGCCGATATCGTCGGCCGTGCCTTCGCGCAGAAGCTGAACGAGGCCGGCAAGACCGCCG
>JAEZBA010000522.1 GCA_023430245.1 Pseudomonadota bacterium | reverse complement strand
TGTTGGCTCCTTGATCGTTCCCTCGGGCGATACGCATCTATCGCACTTCTTGTCGTGCCTTGGAGTAAAGCGACCGGGCGTAACCGTCCAGTGGTTCATCTGGACCACGATGCGGTACAGCTCTCTGTTGTCTCGGAGCCCCCGGGCGGGCAGAGTCCGGACGTCCCGCAAGCCTTCGAGCCCTGGCCAAAATCCACGCAGGTGTTCAGCATCGTGGCCCAATAACTGGGCTTCGTGCGGACGTCGTTGCTGCGGCCGCCTGAGCGCAAACGGTTTGGCCGTCCCGGCCGCTGCCGCATGCTGTGTTTTGCATAATTGACTCCCGGTTCGGCGGCGTGTTGCCATGGTCTCAAAGCCGGGTTCTCGGCTCTGATTTTCCAACCGGAGGGTTCTATGAAGTTCAAGCTCATCCTGGCGGCCGCCGGCCTTGCCATGCTGGCCGCGCCCGCGTCCGCCCAGACCAAGGTCAATATCGGGATCTCCGGCTGGACCGGCTTTGCGCCGCTGACGCTGGCCAAGGAGGCCGGCATCTTCGCGAAGAACGGCCTCGACGTGACCATCAAGAAGATCCCGCAGGCGAGCCGCCATCTGGCGATCGCGTCCGGCGACATCCAGTGCGCGGCGACGACGGTCGAGACCTGGATTGTCTGGAACGCGAACGGCGTTCCGACCACGCAGCTGTTCCAGCTCGACAAGTCCTACGGCGCCGACGGCATGGTCGTGCGCAACGACGTGAAGTCGATCAAGGACATCAAGGGCAAGACCGTTGCGGCCTCGGCGCCCGGCACCGCCCCTTATTTCACGCTGGCCTGGTTTCTGAAGAAGAACGGCCTCTCGGTGAAGGACGTCAAGGTGGTCAACATGGAACCCGGACCGGCCGCGCAGGCCTTCATCGCCGGTCAGAACGACGTGGCGATGACCTACGAGCCGTATCTCTCCGCCGTGCGCGCCAAGCCCGAAGCCGGTAAGATCATTGCCACCACGCTCGATTACCCGATGGTGATGGACACCTTCGGCTGCACCCCGGATTTCATCGCCAAGAACGAGGGCGCGGTGAGGGCGCTGGTGAAGAGCTATTTCGAAGCGCTCGAGATGATCAAGAATGACGAGAAGAAGGCCTTCGAGATCATGGGCGCGGACGTCAAGCAGACCGGCGAAAAGTTCGGTGAATCGGCCAAGTATCTGCGTTGGCAGGATCAGGCCGCCAACAAGGCCTTCTTCGCAGGAGACTTCAAAACCTTCTCGAAGGAAGCCGCCGACCTGCTGCTCGAGATCGGCGTGATCAAGCAGATCCCCGATCTGTCGAAGCTCGCCGATCCGCGTTTCGTGCAGTAATTTTCTTTTCCCTCTCCCCGCATTTGCGGGGAGAGGGTGCCGAGCGAGCGTTTTGCGAGTGAGGCGGGTGAGGGGCCCGACCAGACAATGATGTTTCCGCTCGTCCCCGCGAAGGCGGGGACCCACTTCTCGTCTCTGGATTCCCGCTTTCGCGGGAATGAGCGGAGATATTATCCGCTTCGCGTGCGGAGACGCTGACTGCATGCGCCCCCTCGCACCGATATCCAACAGCGCCCGGATTCTGCTGGGTGTGTCGTTCTTCGTCCTGTTCGTCGCGGCCTGGACGTTCGCGACGCTTGGCGGTTACGTGTCGCGCACCTTCCTCGCCGATCCGATCACCATGGTGCAGGACGGCTGGTATCTCCTCACCAAGCACAATTTTTCCTTCGACATCGGCATGACCATCTGGCGCGTTGTCGGAGGCTTCGTGCTCGCGGCGTTGGTTGCGGTGCCGCTCGGCATTTTAATGGGGGCCTACAAGCCGATCGAAGCGTTCCTCGAGCCGTTCGTGTCGTTCGCGCGCTATCTCCCCGCGTCGGCCTTCATTCCGCTGCTGATCCTGTGGGCCGGCATCGGCGAAATGCAGAAATTGCTCGTCATCTTCATCGGCTGCGTGTTCCAGATCATTCTGATGGTCGCGGTCACTGTTGCGAGCACGCGGCGCGACCTGGTGGAGGCTGCGCTGACACTTGGCGCGCGCGACCGGGGCATTCTCGCGCGCGTGCTGATCCCGTCATCGGCGCCCGACATCGCTGAAATTCTCCGCCTGGTGCTGGGCTGGGCCTGGACCTATGTGATCGTCGCCGAACTGATCGGCTCGTCGTCCGGCATCGGCCACATGATCATCGACAGCCAGGCGCTGCTTGCGACCGGGCAGATCATCTTCGGCATCATCGTGATCGGCATTATTGGATTGATCTCGGATTATCTGTTCAAAGCCGCCAATCGCTGGCTCTTTCCATGGAGCCAGATATGAGACGATCTTGCTCCATGGCTTGCCGTTCCCCGCGCGCGTTCTCTCTCACTTCACCTCCCCCTGGAGGGCGGAGGTCGACCGCCGCAGGCGGGCGGGAGGGGGTGAATCGCGTAGCGAGCATTTACACCCCACCCCGGCTCGCCGCCGACGCGCCTCGCCGACCCTCCCCCTCCAGGGGAGGGTGGCGACTCGAGGCGAGCTTTTCGCGATGACCAAGCTCCGCATCGAAAACGTATCGCGCGTGTTTCCCGGCCTGCATGGCGGGCCGCCGACGCGCGCGCTGGAGCCGACCAATCTCAACGTCGCCGATAACGATTTCGTCACCATCCTCGGGCCGTCCGGCTGCGGCAAGTCGACCTTGCTGCGCCTTGTCGCCGGGCTCGACACGCCGACGACCGGCACGATCCTGCTCGACGGCAAGCCGGTGACGCGGCCGGGGCCCGACCGCGGCATGGTGTTTCAGTCCTACACATTGTTTCCGTGGCTGACGATTTCCGAGAACGTGG
>JAEZBA010000475.1 GCA_023430245.1 Pseudomonadota bacterium | reverse complement strand
TTGTCCGGGTCTTCGAAATTGATGGTCGAAACCTTGAGCAGCGCGAAATAGCGCTCGCCTTCCTTCGGCGAACGGATATGGCCTTCGACGGTGTCACCGGTGCGCAGGCCGAAACGGCGGATCTGCGAGGGCGAGACGTAGATGTCGTCCGGGCCCGGCAGGTAATTCGCCTCCGGCGAGCGGAGAAATCCGAAGCCGTCGGACAACACTTCGACGACGCCTTCCCCGACGACGTCGATCTCCTTGGTCGCGAGCTGTTTCAGGATCGCGAACATCAGCTCCTGCTTGCGCAGCGTGCTGGCGTTTTCGATCTCCTGTTCTTCGGCGAAGGAGAGAAGCTCAACGGGGGTTTTGGTCTTGAGGTCTTGAAGCTTTACTTCCCGCATAGGGGCAGTCCTTGGGATGAGGATCACCGGCGCCAGACGAAAAAATCGAAACAGCGGCAGCGATTCAGGAGAGGAATCCGCAGGTCTTGGCCGGAGGGTCGTGCCGAAAGTCTGGAGTTCTAGAGACCTGGCTGACGGGCATTACGTCCCGGCCGATGCTTGCGCCCTTACGGGTATACCGATGGCGCTGTCGGGCATCCGCCTGCGTTCGGGGGGATGACTGAGAATACGGACAGACGTCCGATTCCGCAAGTGGCTATCCTGCCGCATCGCCGCGGGATGTTGACATCAGAACGGCTTCACGATCACCAGAATAACGATGAAGATCATCAGGAGGGTCGGTACCTCATTGATAAACCGGTAGAATTTCTGGCTGTGACGATTCTGGTCGGCGGCGAAGTCGCGCACCCAGCGCGACAGCAAGCCGTGCGTGGCCGACATCGCGACGACCAGCAGAAGTTTTGCGTGCATCCAGCCGCTGCTCAGAAAACCGCCAGCCCACATCAGCCACAGGCCAACCACCCAGCTCACGATCATCGCCGGGTTGATGATGGCTCGCAGTAGCCGGCGTTCCATGACCTTGAAGGTCTCGGACTGTTTCGAGCCCGGCTCGGCCTCGCAGTGATAGACGAATAGCCGCGGCAGATAGAGCATCCCCGCCATCCAGGCAATGATGGCGATGACATGGAGGGACTTAAGCCAGAGATACAGGCCGGTCGGATTCCACCAAATCAGCAGGCCGGCGAGAGCGGCTGTGATCGCCACGCCGATCAACGCGCGCAGGACCACGTTGCCGGTCGCAGATGTCGCCGGCATCAACCGCCCCGCACGCGCCGCAACATCTGCTCGACATGCGCGATCGGAGTCTCCGGCGTGATGCCGTGCCCGAGATTGAAAATGAACGGGCCATCCGAAAACGCTCGCATCACATCGTCGACGGACCGGTCGAGCGCTTCACCGCCGGCGATCAGCACCAACGGATCGAGGTTACCCTGTACGGGCTTGATCGGCTGGATGCGGTCGCGCGCGAAGGTCTTGTCGATCATCCAGTCGAGGCCGACCGCATTGACGGGGACATCGGTGACATAGGGCAACAATGTCGCCCCCGCGCCGCGCGGAAAGCCGATGATCTTCGCATCCGGGATGGCGTCGCGCACCGCAAGCACGATCCGCCGGGTCGGTGCGATCGACCAACGCGCGAATTCCTCCGGCGGCAGCACTCCGGCCCAGGTGTCGAAGATCTGCACCGCGTCGACGCCGGCTTTCAGCTGCTGAATCAGATATTCGGCCGAGGCTTTGACCAGCAGATTGATCAGATCGTCGAAGGCATCCGGATGCCGGTAGGCGAACAGCCGCGCCGGCGCCTGGTCGGGCGTGCCGTGACCGGCGATCATGTAAGTGGCGACCGTCCAGGGCGCGCCGCAAAAACCGAGGAAGGTGACGTGCTCGGGCAGCTGCGGCTTCACCCGCCGGATCGTCTGATAGACCGGGTCGAGTAATCCGTGATCGACCTCGCGATGGATCGTCTGGATCGATTGCGGCTCGGTGATCGGCTCGAGCTTGGGTCCCTCGCCAGCCACGAAGTCGACCTTGCGGCCCAACGCATAGGGGATGACCAGAATATCCGAAAACAGGATGGCGCCGTCGAAACCGAACCTGCGGATCGGCTGCAGGGTCACCTCGGCAGCCAACTCGGGATTAAAGCAGAGGTCAAGGAACGAACCGGCCTGTTGCCGCGTTGCACGGTACTCGGGAAGGTAGCGGCCCGCCTGCCGCATCATCCAGACCGGCGGAATCTTTTCGCGCTGACCATTCAGCACGCTCAGGAGAGGTTTGTTCACAAGGGCACTCACCGCAGGCATCCTTCCCTTAAAAGAGTCTTAGAATCTTCAGTTCAGTTTTTGTTACGCGGTTGATTGGACTCACGACTCGTTCTTGCAGCATTGCTCATCGGTTCTGCACACATCCCCATTTTCCGCCGGCGCTTGTTCACATCCGTCAACAGGTGGCAAGTCACTGACTCGTAAGGCTTGTCAGGCACGAATGCCGGGCTGGTGCAGTGGACTTCCCCCTTTTCAACACTAGCATCGGCAATTTCCCGAATTCTGTCCAACAGGTCAGCCATGTGGAGCATTGGGCCAGATGGCGCCCCGATTGCCTTGCGCTTTGCCCGGCGGCATGGCCTTCTCCCCAGCGCCGCACAAATCGTCCCGTGTATATACCCGGTCTGAGCCCCCCTTTGCCGCATCGTAATCCGAGCTACTTCCATCTGCATCTGGTCTCCGATTCCACCGGAGAGACCCTGACCACCGTCGCGCATGCGGCCGCGGCCCAATATGCCCAGGTGTCGCCGATCGAGCATGTCTATCCGCTAATCCGGACCCAGAAGCAGCTCGACCGGGTGCTGTCGGAGATCGAGGAGGCGCCGGGGATCGTTCTCTACACGCTGCTGGATGAGGAACTGATCGACCGGCTGGAGAAGAAATGTCTGGAACTGAGCCTGCCCTGCCGCTCGATCCTCGGACCGGTGCTGCGGGTGTTCCAGTCCTATCTCGGAGCCACCACGACGCCGCGGGTCGGCGCCCAGCACACCCTGAATGCCGAATATTTCAAGCGTATCGATGCGCTCAACTACACCATGCTGCATGACGACGGTCAGCATATCGACGATCTCGAACAGGCCGATGTCGTGCTGGTCGGGGTGTCGCGCACCTCGAAAACGCCGACCTCGATCTACCTCGCCAATCGCGGGGTGAAGACCGGGAATTATCCGCTGGTGCCGGGCGTGCCGGTGCCGCCCCAGATCGAAGCCTTGACGAAACCTCTGGTGGTGGGGTTATTCGCGAGCCCGGAGCGCATCGTGCAGATCCGGCAGAACAGGCTTCTGGGTTTGAAGGCTCACCATAACGAGGCGTCTTACATCGACCGGCAGGCGGTCGCGGATGAGATCAACTTCTCCCGCAAGCTCTGCGGTCGTCACAACTGGCCGCTGATCGACGTGTCACGCCGCTCGATCGAGGAGACCGCCGCGGCCGTGCTCCAGCTTCTGGCGGAGAAGCGACGAGCCCCGTTACTCTAGATGCAGTTCTGGTCCGCTCCGGCCCCGCTCATTCTGGCGTCGAAAAGCCTGGCGCGGCGCACCATGCTGAGTGCGGCCGGCATTCCGATCGAGATCGTGCATGCGCAGATCGACGAGCGCGCGATCGAGCGGACGCTTGGCGAAAAGCGCGATCCGGACGAACTGGCGCTGCTGCTGTCCTGGGAAAAGGCCAGCGCGGTATCGTTCAAATTGCCATCCCGTATTGTCGTCGGCGCCGATCAGACGCTCGCAATGGGTTCGGTGCGATTCAACAAGCCGGCCGATCGCGACGAGGCGCGCGCGCAACTGCGGATATTGCGCGGGCAGAGCCATACCCTGCAATCGGCGCTGACGCTGGTGCAGGACGGTTCGGTGCTGTTCAAGGTGGTCGATACCGCGCGCCTGCGGATGCGGAACTTCTCCGACAAGTTTCTCGAGGAATATCTTGAAGCGGCCGGTCCTTCGGTGACCCAGAGCGTCGGCGGCTATCAGCTGGAGAAACTCGGGGTGCATTTGTTCGAGCGGGTGGAGGGCGACTACTTCACCATCCTCGGCATGCCGCTGCTGCCACTGCTGGCATTCCTGCGGCAGCAGGGATTCCTGAAGGAATAGCTTTTGCCGTCATGCACGGGCTTGACCCGCGCATCCATCGGACAAATACAGGCTTTGCGCAGCAACGATGGATTGCCGGGTCAAGCCCGGCAATGACCACAGGATAGAGATGTTTGTCCTCGGCCTGACCGGTTCGATCGGGATGGGAAAGTCGACCACCGCGCGGCTGTTCGCCGAGGAGGGCGTGCCGGTGCACGACGCCGATGCGGCCGTACACGCGCTCTATGAAGGCGAAGCGGTGGCGCCGGTGGAAGCCGCGTTTCCGGGGACCACGCGCGATGGCCGGGTCGATCGCGCGCTGCTGGCTCAGGCGGTGGTCGGTAAGCCCGATGCGATGAAGCGGCTGGAGGCGATCGTGCATCCGCTGGTCGCACAGGCTCGCGACCGTTTTCTCGCCGAGGCCCGTGCGGCGGGTGCGCCGGTGGTCGTGCTCGACATTCCGCTTCTGTTTGAAACCGGCGGCGACGAGTTCGTGGACGCGATCGTGGTGGTCTCGGCTGCGCCTGATATTCAACGGCAGCGCGTGCTGGAGCGGCCCGGCATGACCGTGGAAAAATTCGAGGCGCTACTCGCCAAGCAGACCCCCGATGCCGAAAAGCGGCAGCGGGCCGATTACATCGTGGATAGTGGGCACGGCATCGAACACGCGCGCCTGCAGGTCCGGGACATCCTGGCGCGGATTGCTAAAATGCCGCCGAAACGCTGATTCGGATTGCAGGCGGACCATCTTGCGCGAAATCGTATTCGATACCGAAACCACGGGCCTCGACCCGGTGCAGGGCCACCGGCTGGTCGAGATCGGCTGCGTCGAATTGCTGAACCGGTTTCCGACCGGGCGGACGTTCCACAAATACGTCAATCCGCAGCGCGACATGCCGATCGAAGCTTTCAATGTACACGGGCTGTCGATCGAGTTTTTGCGGCAGCACGGCCTGTTTCACGATATCGCCGAGGAGTTTCTCGATTTCGTCGGCGACGCGCCGTTGGTCGCGCATAACGGCTATTTCGATCTCGCCTTCATCAATTCCGAACTGGATCTTGCCAAGCGGCCGGTGTTCGCGCGCGACCGCATCATCGACACGCTGATGCTCGCCCGCCGCAAGCATCCGGGCGTCTCGAACAAGCTCGATGATCTCTGCGCCCGCTACAAGATCGACAACTCCAAGCGCACCAAGCACGGCGCGCTGCTGGATGCCGAATTGCTGGCCGAGGTTTATATCGAATTGACCGATGCGCGGCAGACCACGCTTGGTCTGGTCGCGACCGGAAGCCGCATTGTGACGATTGGCGGTCAGACCGCCAGCCGTGCACGGCCCGCGCCGCTACCGCCTCGGATCTCCGAGGAGGAGCGTGCGGCGCACGCGGCCTTTGTCGCGACGCTGGGCGATGCCGCGGTGTGGCGGGCTTACGGAATTTCGGCTCCGGTGTGACCCCGGCGAGTTAAGCCGTCAGCTTGGCTGCTGCTGGGCTGCGGCCTGCTCCGCCAGTTTCTGGCGATAGAGCCCGACGAAATCGACCGGATCGATATAGAGCGGCGGGAAGCCGCCATTGCGCACCGCCGAGGCGATGATCTCGCGCGCGAACGGGAACAGCAGCCGCGGGCATTCGATCATCAGCACCGGATGAATGCTCTCCTGCGGCACGTTCTGGATCCGGAACACGCCGCCATAGACGAGGTCGAAGGCGAACAGCAGCGAGTTTCCGATCTCGGCCTTGCCCTCGATCTTGAGGTCGATTTCGTAATCCGATTGCAGTGGCGACGCGTTGACGTTGATCTGGATATTGATCTGCGGCTGTTCGTTGGATGGCTGCAGCGACCGCGGCGCATTCGGATTCTCGAACGAGAAATCCTTTACATATTGCGCCAGCACGTTGAGCTGCGGCGGAGCCACTTGTGCGTCTGAAGGCTGCGGGCCGCCATTGGTCGGGTTCGCCATCGTCAATCCTGCGTCAGTCGGTGTTGCGCGCCGCGAAAAGAGCGCGTGCGGCGGTGTGGCTAACACACGCCTTGAAGGCGAACAAGGATGGCCGGCGCTCCGATCTGCGAGGTTGTAAGCCTTCCTGGGAGGCGGCCTGCGGCGCCAATCAGGGGCGCCGCCGGCGTTTGGGCGGGATCTTGCGGGGCTGGTCGGTGTCGTCCTCGATGTGCCGGTCGGGCAGGTCGCGCCACTGGCTGCGGTCCAGTTCGAGCACGCCCCTGGTCGGGCGGGGCCGGCCGGTCGGGGCGCGGTCGATCAGTCTTTGCTGGACCGCCGGCACCAGCAGCAGCAATCCCACGCAATCGGTGATGAAGCCCGGCAGCACCAGCAGCAACCCGGCGACCGTGGTGAGAAGCCCGCCGGATCGGGTGCCGGCTGTGCCCAGGCCGCGCTGAGACAATAAGTCCGCGAGGCGCCCGGCAAACCGCCGGCCCATCCGCGCCAGAACCAGCAGTCCCAGGGCAGAGGTCGCGAACAGGGCGAAGACTGCGACGAATGAGCCGAGTAACCATACTATGATCAGAAAAACCGCGACCTCGGCCATAACCAGGCCTAAAAGTCCGAACAGGATGAGCTTTCCGACCGGCATCGGCGCGTTCCCAATTGCGGTCTCGTGTTGGCCTTTACGGCCGGGATCGTCTAAAATCGGCTCGAAGCTCAGTTTTTGGTTCGAAGCGACCTATGGCTAAGACCGGCCGCGTGCTTAGATTATAGCCTCGGCTGGCGCCTCTTCCGCTTTCGGGCTGACGCGGCGGCCCCGTCTGTCCCGGGCTGCAAAGGCATTCGCGACGTGTTCGACATCTACACCATCATCTTTCTCGCGCTGGCGATTTTTATTTTCATTCGCCTGCGCAGCGTGCTCGGCCAGCGCACCGGACGTGAGCGGCCGCCCTATGACCCGTATTCCGCCCGCGATGCGCGGGCCCCCGCCAACGACAAGGTCGTCACCCTGCCGACCCGGAACGCCGAATCCGTGGCACGCCCGATGGAACCGGCTCCGGATCGCTGGAAGGGCATTGCCGACGAGGGCAGCGCCGTGGCCACCGGGCTGGATGCGATTGCTGCGGCGGATCGCAGCTTCGACGCCAAACATTTCGTGACCGGCGCGCGCCAGGCCTACGAAATGATCGTGGGCGCTTTCGCCGCTGGCGACCGCAAGAGCCTCAAGGGGCTGCTCTCGCGCGAAGTTTATGATGGTTTCGAAGCCGCGATTCGCGATCGCGAGGCCAAGGGCGAGTCGGTCGAGAACAAGTTCGTCTCGCTCGATACCGCCGACATCATCGGCGCAGAATTGCGCGGCAATACCGCGCAGGTCACCGTCCGGTTCGTGTCGCAGCTGATCTCGGCAACGCGCGACAGGGCTGGCAATGTCATCGACGGCAGCCCGGACCGGGTGACCGAGGTCACTGACGTATGGACCTTCGCCCGCGACGTGACCGGACGCGATCCGAACTGGAAGCTGGTGGCGACCGAAGCCGGACAGTGATCGGGGTGAACTGGACCCAAGGGGTTCTCTTGGTTTGACTGGGGTCTCTTGATTTGATTGGGGTCTCTTGGCGAATTTTGCGGGGTTTGAACGCGCGCCATCTCCGGTGCGCCAGTCTGGCCCTTGTGATCGCCGCGGCTCCGCTCTTTGCCGCGCAGCTTCCGACCGCCGCCAAGGCGGAGACCACCGGCGCCGCCTCATCCAAGAAAAAAACCAAGGCTGCCAAGAAGCGCTCCTCCAAGGCGCATCCGCTGAAAATTCCGAATAGCGACTTCGAAGGACTGGCCTGGCACGAGATCAAGGGCTGGATCGAGGACGATCACGCCGAGGCCTTCTCGACATTCCTCGCCAGCTGCAAACCGATCCTGCGCAGTTCAGAAAAGGCGCGAGCGACGCGCGGCGAAACTTACGGGGCGCTGTTCACGGTGTGCGGCCGCGCGGTCGCTGCTGTTCCGCTGGATCAGACCGGGGCAAGGCACTTCTTCGAGCAGAATTTCCGCCCGATCCGGCTATCAGCGCAGGGCGAAGCGAACGGCTTCTTCACCGGTTATTACGAGCCGGTGGTGGAAGGGGCGCGCTGGCCGAGCGATATCTACACCACGCCGCTCTATGCGCGTCCGCCCAATCTCGTGACCCAACGACTGCGGCGCTCCGGCGCCAAGGGAAAGGCCGGCAAGCGGACGGTCAAGCGGTCCAGCGCGCCCTATTACGAGCGCGCCCAGATCGAGGATGGCGCGATTGCCGGCCGCGGCCTCGAAATCGTTTGGCTGAAGGACCCGATCGACGGCTTCTTCGCCGAGATCCAGGGTTCGGTCCGCGTTCGTCTGGAAGACGGCAAGGTCGTCCGGCTGAATTATGCCGACAAGAACGGTCACCCGTATTTCGCGGTCGGCTCGGTGCTGGTGCAGCGCGGCATCGTTCCGCGCGAAGAAATGTCGATGCAGAAAATCCGCGAGTTCATGGAGAAGAACCCGGAAGAGGGCAAAGAGCTGCGGCGGATGAACAAGTCCTACGTGTTCTTCCGCGAAACCGATCTTGGCGAACATGACGAGGCGATCGGCGCGCAGGGCATTTCGCTGTCGGCGGCGCGCTCGCTTGCAGTCGATCGCAGGATCCACACCTACGGCATGCCGGTCTTCGTCAACGCCTTGCTGCCGATCGTGAGCGAGAAGCCCGACACCTGGTTCCGGCGATTGTTGATTGCGCAGGATACCGGTGGCGCGATCGTCGGTCCGGCCCGCGGCGACATCTATCTCGGCGCAGGCGACGAGGCGGCGCGCGCGGCCGGCCGCTTCAAGCATCCCGGTCAATTTGTGATGCTGATCCCGAACGAGCTTGATC
>JAEZBA010000472.1 GCA_023430245.1 Pseudomonadota bacterium | reverse complement strand
CGGCAACCTTCTGCGATACCACCACGCCGAAGCGGGACGCCACCTCGGTGAGAAAGCGCACCATGATCGGGGCGCCTTCGGTGACCACGCCGCGCTGGGCGACAAAGCGCGCGGCCTCGGTGACGCTTTTGGCAAGAAGGCCGCGCACGGCGAAATATCCGCTTTCGGCCGCGTCGTCGGAGCCGGTGCGTCCGCCCAGCGCGAATACCTGCACGCAGGACAGGGCGGCCTCCGGATCCGACAGGTCTTCGCCCTCGCTCTGCGCAATATCGGCGATCGACCGCAGCATGATGATGGTCGACACCGGAAGCTCGATCGGCAATGTCGCCAGCCCGAAGGCGCCGCCCGCGGCTCCGGAGGCGCTGGCCAGCGCCCTGTGCAGCAGTTGCGACCCGCCGCGCGGATTGCGCCGCATCGTCATCAGCGCCACCTTCATTCCGGCCCAGAGCGCCTTGGAGGTGGCGGCCGAAATCGCGCTCGATGCGGACGCCGGCAGGGCGTAACCGATCAGTTCGATCGGTTTCCCGACCATGTTGGTGAGGCGCGCCGCCAGGCTCGGATTTTCAAGCGCATGCACCGCACGCCGCAGCGCCTCCAGATCGTCCGGAGTCAGGCGGTCCATGGTGATGTCGTCCGGCTGCAGATCTGTCACGCAATTTGCCTTGATGCTGTCGCCCGAGGGCTATGGCCGGGATCGTTGCCGCCGCTTATATCACGCTGGGTCCCGGGTGCGGCGGATATCGTCTGGCCAGCGCGGTGAAACGATACGGTCTGGAACATGGAACGCCGCCTTGCCGCCATCTTTGCCGCTGACGTCGCGGGCTATTCGCGGCTCATCGGGGTGGACGAGGAGGGCACGATCGAGCGTTTCCAGGCGCACCGGCGCGAATTGTTCGATCCCAAGATCGCCGAACACCAGGGCCACATCGTCAAGATGACCGGCGCCGGCTTTCTGGTCGAGTTCGCCAGTCCGGTCCGGGCGGTGCGATGCGCCATCGAAATCCAGCAGGGGATGGCGGATCGCAACGCCGACGTGCCGGAGGACCGGCGGATCGAGTTCCGGATCGGCATCAATCTCGGTGACATCGTGGTCGAAGACGGTGACATCTATGGCGACTGCGTGAATGTCGCCGCCCGCCTTGAAGGGATCGCGGAACCCGGCACCATTTATATCTCGCGCGCGGTCCGCGAATTCATCCAGGACCGGGCCGAAATCGTGCCGGAGGATCTCGGCGAGAAGGTGCTGAAGAATATCGCGGCGCCGGTCCGCGTGTTTCGTGTCTCGCCGCTCGGACTGGCGACGGATCGTGCTCCCGCCGGACCGCCGCCGGTCCCGGACAAGCCGTCGATCGCGGTGCTGCCGTTCATGAACATGAGCAGCGACATTGAGCAGGAGTATTTTTCCGACGGGATCACCGAGGATCTGATCTCCGATCTGTCCAAGGTGTCCGGATTGTTCGTGATCGCGCGCAACTCGTCGTTTGCGTACAAGGGCCGCTCGGTCAAGGTGCAGGACATCGCCCGCGATCTCGGTGTCCGCTTCGTGCTCGAAGGCAGCATCCGCAAGGCCGGCACGCGCGTGCGCATCACCGCGCAGTTGATCGATGCGACCAATGGCGGACACCTCTGGGCCGAACGGTTCGACCGCGATCTCACCGACATTTTCGAAACCCAGGACGAGGTGGTGGAGAAGATCGTCAGCGTGTTGTCGGTCACGCTGACCAAGCGCGAAGAAGAGCGGATCGCCCGGCGCGGCACCTCGAACCTGAAAGCTTACGAATTCTGGTTGCGCGGGCGCGAAGCCCTGTCGCGCAGCACCCGCGAATCCGCTGCCGAGGCGAAAGCGCTGCACCGCAAGGCGATCGAGGAGGATCCACGCTTCGCGACGGCCCATGCGGGGCTGTCGCTTGTCGGCATCTCGGAATATGCCAGCGGCTGGACAAACGATCCGGCGCAGACGCTGAATGAAGCTGAGCGCTGGGCGCGCCGCGCGCTCGAACTCGATCCGCAGGAGCCGGTGAGCTACATGGCGCTCGGCAATGTTCTGCTGTGGCGTCGCCAGCACGACGCGGCACTCGCCGAGTTTCGTCAGATGACCGCGATCGACCCGAACTTCGCGCAGGGCCATATGGCGACCGCGGTCGGCCTGACCTATGCGGGGCAGCCCGCTGAGGCGCTGGAAGCCTTCGCTTTCGCCATGCGGCTCGATCCGCATTTTCCAGGAATCGTGCTGCACTTTGTGGCGCAGGCGCATTTCGCGCTGGGCGATTACGATGCGGCCAGCCGGCTGTTGCGCGAGCGGGTCGCCCGCAATCCGGCGACCGATTCCAGCCGCCTGCTGCTCGCATCATGTTACGGCCATCTCGGAAAAATCGACGAGGCGCGGTCGGTCTGGTCCGACATGCTGGCGATCAACCCGGATATCTCGCTGGCGCAGCGCGAGCGGGTGCTGCCCTACAAGGATGCGCGCGATTTCCAGCGCATCGTCGAGGGGCTGAACAAGGCGGGATTGCCGTAATCGTCGCCAGTCAGCGACGGGTAGGGTCAATCCGCAAGGAAGCGCTGGACCTGCTCGACGAAGACGTCAGGCGATTCTTCTGCGACGAAGTGACCGCAGTCTTTCACAACAACCGACCTGAGAGACGGCGCCTCGTCCTTCAACGCCTCGGCTAGTCTTGTTCCGGCGCTGTACTCTCCGGTCAGCGTCATGACCGGCATTGTCAGTTTGCGGCCACGCAGGGGCGCAACGATCGGCACATCGTCCCGCAGACTGCGGTAATAGTTGAATCCGGCGGTCATTCGCCCGGGCTCTGCATATCGTCTGGCGAATTCGCTGATCGACGCTTCATCGATAGCATCCTTTTGCCAGGACCACTGCTTGATCTGAGCACGAATATACTCCCGCTCCCGGCCTCGGGTCAGGAGTTCAGGAAAATCAGCGGCCATGTGAAACCCGTAATGCCATGCGCCGCCACGCAAGGCATCCATGTTCTCGGTCGTCGGAACAAGGCAATCGACCAGCACAAGCCGTTCCACGACTTGCGGATACAGGTGGGCGAGGACGTAGGAGGCCTTCCCGCCCATGTCGTGGCCGACAACATTGGCTTTGCCGCCGCCGATTTGCTCGATCAGTGAACGCAAATCCTCGGCGATGGTCTTTTTGTCGTATCCGGCGGCGGTCAGTTCGCTGAGACCCGTCCCGCGCAGATCCGGTGCAACGACTGTGAAGTTATCGGCAAACCTCGCCATCACCTTGTGCCAGGCGAACCAGGTTTGCGGCCAGCCGTGTAGCAGTAGCAGCGTCGGACCTTTGCCCATCGTTACATAATGCAGCTTGATCCCGTTGGCTGAGACGAAGCGGCTGGAAGCGCCAGAGGGCAGTAATGTTGCCGTCGAGCTGTTTGCCTGAACTTCCCGCTGGTGAATCGCTGAAACGGCTGCTCCCGCGAGGATGGCAGCACCAGCGTTGCCAAGTAGCGTGCGACGGTTTGGCTGCATGGCGGCTCCCGGCCTTGATGTGGTTGCGATCTCAAGTACAGATGCCGCTGACGCGTTGCGACACCACACATTCAGATTTGTGTATCAATCGACACAGAATGAACCGCTTGCGCCGTGAATTGTCAAGGAATTATATATCGATCGATGCAGAAAAAGATGGGGGCCGAGAAAAGCCAGGACGCTGCCGCTCGCAGCCGCGGCCGGCCGCGCGCATTTGACCGGGAGGCGGCACTGGCGCAGGCAACGCGCCTGTTCTGGTCCAAGGGTTACGAGGCCACGTCGATCGCCGATCTGACCGAGGCGATGGGCATCGGATCACCCAGTTTGTACGCGGCCTTCGGTTCGAAGGAGGCACTCTACGCGGCGGCGCTGGATCATTACCGCAACACCTATGAGCCGCTGTTCTGGGCAGGCTTCAAGGCTGCTCCCACGGCGCGCGAGGCTGTGAAGGCGCTCTTGATGGATACGGCTGCAACGCTGGGCGGCTGTATTTCGGATATTCCTCGCGGTTGTATGGTGGCGCTGTCTGCGGTCGGCAGCGAGGGGCATGCGGAACTTGGCGAGGTTGTGCGGACGGCACGCTCCATTGGTCTGAAGATCCTGAAGTCGCGGCTGAAGCAGGCGATATCGGACGGCGAAATTCCGCGCACGACCGACATCAACGCGCTCGCCCGCTTTGTGCAAACCGTCCAGGTCGGGATGTCTATTCTCGCCCGCGACGGAGCGAGCCGAACCGAGCTTGAATCAGTCGCGCATGTCGCGATGTCAGGTTGGGACGCCCGGGTGGCGCGGAGATGAGCGTTAGTCTCCACGATGACCTTTTTGGCTGGCCGCGGTAACAAGGCGGATCAACGCGGGCTAGCGCTGGTCGCCGTAGCGTTCGGTTACCGCCGCCGCGACAAAGCGTTTGCGTCCCTCGCTCCCGGGCGTCAGGCCATTCGCGGCACACCAGTCCGGGAACGTCGCCGGATCGATGACGACGCGCATGACCGGGTGCCCGTAGGCTTTCAGCCCGTTTTCCATTTCCGTCGCCATCCTGAGCCAGTCGGCGAAATCGGGCGACATCTTGTGGCCGTCGGTGAACATCGCGCGCACCGCAGGATAATCCTCTTCCTTGATCCAGTATACGCCGACGGCCGGCAGCGGCTTGGCGTCGCTCATGTGGGATACCCCTGATTGGCCGGCTTGCTATTCGTCTTAATGCTTGGGACCGTTAGTCCGGAACGCCAGGTTTCTGCAAGCCGTCCATGATCGATCGCTCAACCTCGCTCACATACACTGAGAAAAGGCCGCCGCGCCCGCGGCGCGTGCTGCTGCTGGGCGCGACCGGAACCATCGGCCGGGCCACCTTGCGCG
>JAEZBA010000467.1 GCA_023430245.1 Pseudomonadota bacterium | reverse complement strand
TCCTGGACGCCTGCAACGCATTCGGTGCGTTCGAAATAGGTTGCCGCCTGATCGCCGCCCGGCTGGCGCTTTCGCGCATTGTAGACCAGGAACTTGGTGACCTCGCCGAGCGCGCGGCCTTCCTTGCGGTTATAGACGATGAGCCCGACGCCGCCGTTCTGCGCTTCGCGGATCGACTCGGCGATGCCGTGGATGAGATAGGGCCGGCAGGTGCAGATATCGGAGCCGAACACGTCGGAGCCGTTGCACTCGTCATGCACGCGGCAGGCGAGCTTCTTCTTCGGATCGGCCAAAGCCGCCGGATCGCCGAAAATGTAGAGCGTGATGCCGCCGATCGGCGGCAGGAACACGGAAAGATCGGGCCGCGTCACCAGTTCCGGATACATGCCGCCGGTCTGTTCGATCAAGGTACGGCGCAGCTTATCTTCGGTGGTGCCAAAGCGTTCGGCAATGCCCGGCAGATACCAGACCGGATCGATCGCCGCCTTGGGCACCGCAACGTCCCGCGCGGAGTGGACCAGTTCGCCATCGACCTTGATGAAACCGCTATCGAAGAAATGATCGAGCTCCGGCAGCGTCAACCGCGCCTTGGTGATGGCGATGGTCGGCCGGATATCGATGCCTTCGGCAATCTCCGTTCGAAAGTCCTGCGCCACGCGATGACCCCACGGGTCGAGCGAGACGATGCGCTCGGGATCGGCCCATTGCGGGAACGGTCCGATATCGACCACGGGCGCGGTGTCGCGCAGGTCCGGCCGGGCAATCGGATTGAGTGCGCCGGAAGACACCGCAAGCGCGCGGTACAAGGCATAGGAGCCGCCATGCGCGCCGATGGCGTTGCGGTCCGGCCCTGCATTAACGGTGCCGATCACGGGCCCGCGTTCGCGCGCGGTTGGCGCGCCCCAGCGGAGCGGAAAACGTCCCGGCGTCCGGTGCCCGGGATGCGACGTCAGCCGGATATGACCGTCCCTGTTCGTGGACATGACCTTGCCCCACAAAAGCAAAAAGCCCTCGTCCGGCGGCGCCGGAGGGAGTGGCTTCAAAAAGAGAAGATAACGATGGGTTGTGGGTTCGGCAAGGGGGATGTTGGGAGACGAAGCCTTCGCCGCTTTCTCCCTCCACCGCAAGCGGGGAAGGGAAAAGTGGACGCTACACCCGCCCCCTGATCATGTCCGCCGCGCGTTCGGCTATCATGATGACCGCCGCGTTAATATTGGCGCCGATGATGTCCGGAAACACTGAGGCATCGATGACCCGCAGGCCCTCGGCCCCCCTCACCTTCAGCTCCGGATCGACCACCGCCATATCGTCACTGGCCGGCCCCATCTTGCAGGTGCCGCAGGGATGATGCGTGGTCACGACGCTGTTGCGGATGAAGGTTTCGAAATCCGCATCGGTCTTCACGTTAGCCCCAGGCATGATCTGGCGCGCGATGAAGGGCTTGAGCGCCGGCTGCTGTGCGACGTCGTCGAACATCGCCACTGCGGATTTGAGTGTCTGCCAGTCGCCATCGGTGGCGAGTAGATTCTGCTGGATGTGCGGATGCGCGAACGGATCGGCCGATACCAGCGAAATGGTGCCGCGGCTTTCCGGACGCAGCACCACGATGCGGCAGGCAAAGGTGTCCTCGAACGCGGACCTGAACGGCGGCAGATAGGGCGCGGCGCCGAGCGGCCCGGCGATGAACAGCAGCTGCGCGTCCGGCAACTGGTTCGCGGCGCGTGGTGTCTTGAGGAATCCGATCAGGCCGCCCGGCAGATCGGTGGTGAAACCGGTGCCGAAAAGCGCGCCCTGCGCAAGCGACAACGCAATGCGGTCGAGCCGTAGATTCTTCTGCACCGGGCCGCCACCGTTGCGGCCATAGACGATCAGCGCCGCAACGTGGTCCTGCAGATTTTTTCCTACGCCCGGCAGCGCGACCTTCACGGGGATATCGTGCGCAGCCAATTCATCCGGCGCGCCAATGCCCGACAGCATTAGAAGCTGCGGCGAGTTGATGGTGCCGCCGCAGACCAGCACTTCCTTCGCCGCGCGCGCAACCCTGGTCTCGCCGCCCTGCCGGTATTCGACGCCGGTGGCACGCACGCCCTCGAAGGTGACGCGCTCGGTCTGCGCGTTGACCTTTACGGTGAGATTATTCCGCGCCAGCGCGGGACGCAGATACGCCACCGCCGTCGAGCAGCGGCGGCCGTTGCGGATCGTCGCCTGCATCCGCGAGAAGCCATATTGGTCTTCGCCGTTGTAATCCGGGTTAAAGGGATGCCCCGCCTGCCCGGCCGCCTCGATATAGGCATCGACCAGCGGATCGCTGTAGCGCGAGCGCCGCGTGGTCAGCGGGCCGGAGCCGCCGCGATACTCGCTCTCGCCGCCTTCCCAGCTTTCCTGTTTCTTGAAATACGGCAGCACGTCCCGGTACGACCAACCGCGCGCGCCATTGTCCGACCATCGGTCGAAGTCGCCGCGGTTGCCGCGCACATACGCCATTGCGTTGGTCGACGAGGAGCCGCCGATCACCTTGCCGCGCGCCACTTCCATCTTGCGCTGGCCGGCATAGGGCTCCGGCTCGGTGTCGTAATGCCAATCGAACAGCCGTTCCTTGTAAACCTTGCCCCAGCCGAGCGGGATTTTCAGCCAGAAGCCACTGTCCCAGGGCCCGGCCTCCAGCAGCAGCACGCGCGTACTGGCATCCTCGGTCAGCCGGGCCGCGAGCGTACAGCCCGCGGACCCGGCGCCGACGATGATGTAGTCGTATTCGGATGTGGTCATTGCTCTAACCGCAATCTCCGTTCGTTCCCGCGAAAGCGGGAACCCAGTCGTTGTGGCTCTGGGTCCCCGCTTTCGCGGGGACGAACGGAGTTGAGTGACTTCTTACTTCGGCGCCTTGGCGTCCGACACCTTCTTGAGGATGTCGAATTCCTTCTTCACCGCCGGATTGGCGTCGACGATCTTGGTGCCGAGCGCGACGAAATCCTTCATCATCTTCTCCTGCTCGGCCGCCGGCAGCTTCAGGATCTCGCCCTTGTTGGCGAGCCAGAGATCGGTCGCCTTCTTGTTGTTGTCGATGATCCAGGGGAACGCCTTCTGCTCGGCTTCGCGGCCGGCAGCGCGGATCGCATCCTGCACGTCCTTCGGCTGCGCCTTGAACCAGTTCTCGTTCACCAGCGCGACCGACAGGATATAGGAGAATTCCAGGTCGGTGACATATTTCGCGACATCGTAATATTTGAACGCGGTCAGGATCGGCATGCCGGCCAGCATCCCGTCGAGGCCGCCGGACTGCAATTGCGGGACGACTTCCGACAACGCCAGCGGCGTCGGGATCACACCGATCGACTTCATCGGCTCCATCTGCAGGGGCGATGCGAAGGTGCGCACCTTCATCCCCTTCATGTCCTCGAGCTTCGGCGCCGGCTTCTTGGTCAGGATCACGGTCGGCGAGTTATAGATCGCGCCGATCACCCGCAGACCCTTGTCGAGGAACATGGTCTCCAGGTGATCGCGATAGGCCGGATCCTGGATGGTCGCATATTGATGCTGCGGCGACCGGAACAGGCCGGGCACCTCGAAAATCTGAAAGCGCGGATCGAGATTGGTGACGAACGAGGTCGGCGTGATGAAGGATTCGATGGTGCCGAGCGACACACCCTCCGCCATGCGCGGAATGGCGCCGAGCTGGCTCGCCGGATAGATTCCCATTTTCAGCTTGTCGCCGATGCGCGCCTTGACACCCTCGACGAACAGCTTCTGCCATTCATGCTGGCCATCGTTGATGGTGGCGCTGGCGAGCTTCATTTCCTGCGCCGAAGCCGGCAGGACGGCGAACGCCGTGGCAATCGCCGCGGCGAACAGGCTGTGTCGTGTCACATACATTTTGGTTCTCCCAGATTAAATCGAACGCGTGAGGATGAGCGACAGGTCCGGCCAGTAAGTGATGATGAGCAGAGCCACGATCAGGACCGCGGCGAATGGCAGGACGCCGCGATAGATCGTTTCCAGCGGCGCACCAAGCACGGTGCGTGCCACGAAGATGTTGAGTCCGAAGGGCGGCGTGAACATGCCGATCGCAAGATTGGCGGTCATCACGATTCCGAAATGGATCGGGTCGACGCCGACCGCCTTGACCAGCGGGATCAGCAGCGGCGTCAGGACCAGGATCGCCGAGGTCGGATCGAGGAAGCAGCCGACGATCAGCAGCAGCACGTTGATCGCCATCAGGAACGCCCAGGACGACAGCTGCAGCGAACTGAGCCACGCGGTCAATGCCTGCGGAATGCCGCTGATGGTCAATATCCAGGAGAACAGCGCCGCCGTTGCAACGATCACAAGGATCTGCGCGGTCAGCGTCGCAGCACGCGCCGCGGCATCGAGCACGTCCTTCCAGGACATGGTACGGTAGATGTACCGCCCGACCACGATCGCATAGACACAGGCGAAGCCGCCGGCCTCGGTCGGCGAGGAATAGCCCAGATAAATCAGTCCCAGCACGAAGGCGGGCATGAACAGGGCCGGTGCGGCCCGCCAGCTCGCGCACAGGAAATTGCGCGCATCGAAGCGCCCGGAGCGCGGAATATCGAGCTGCATCGCCCGCACGATGACGAAGGCCGCCATCATCAGCGCCATCAGCAGCCCGGGCAGAATGCCGGCTACGAACAGCTTCGGGATCGATTGCTCGGCCGACGCGCCATACAGGATCATGGCGATCGAGGGCGGGATCAGGATGTCGATCGCGCCCGCCGATGTCACGAGCCCGGCCGAGAAGCGCGGGCCGTAGCCCTCCCGGATCAGGCTCGGATAAAGCGATTTGCCGATCGCGGCGACGGCCGCCACACTCGCACCCGAAATGGCGCCGATCAGGGTCGATGCACCGACCGTTGCAACACCGAGCGAACCCGGAACGCGGCCGATCAACGCCAGCACCCAGACGATCAGCCGGTCGGCGATTCCCGCGGCACCCAGTAATTCACCGGCAAAAATGAAGAACGGGATCGCCAGCAGCGCGTAATTCTCGAGCCCGCCAAACATGATCTGATGGATCGCAACCGGCGACACTGTCAGCGTGAAAACGAAGGTGAGAATCCCGCCGGTCAGCAGAAGCACGAAAATCGGCGTGCCGATCGCCAGCAGCGAGAACGGGATCGCGCCGAGGGTCCAGATCATGCCCGCCCGCCCCGCTGCGAGAGGAAGCGGATATCGCTCACCAGGATCATGGCAGCGATGATCGCGGTGCCGGCAAAGCCCACCAGCAGCGCCGCATGCGGGATCAGCATCGGCATGCCGAGCGCCATGCTGGTCTGGCCGGTTGCTGCCACCCTCTGAACGAACCCGAAGGATTGCACGGCGGCATAGGCGCAGGATGCCATCATGACGACGTGAGTTGCGATCGACAGCATGCAGCGCGTGCGCGCGCCGACGCGCGCCGTCAGGATTTCGAGCGCGATATGGCTGCGATCGGCAGTGACCAGCATCGTGCCGATCATGACCATCCAGATCATGCCGAACACCAGTATCTCGTCGACACCGACCACAACGGAACCGGCCGCCCGCGCGAGCGCATTCACGACATTGAGGAGGACAAGGCCGATCAGCACGATCCCGAGCAGCATCCGCGCCGCGGAAAGC
>JAEZBA010000440.1 GCA_023430245.1 Pseudomonadota bacterium | reverse complement strand
CTTCGGTCATCACCGAAATGCCGGGCGCGCAATCGATGAGGACGTAGTCGTAGGACTTCCGCGTCCGCTTCAGCTGCTCCTTGATGATGGTATAGAGCGCCTCGACAACACGTTCGAGCGACATTCCCATCCTGGTCAGGGTAAAGATCAGGTCGCGCTCGACCAGCCGCAATTCCGAACTCGACGCCAGCAGGGACAGCGGCAATTGCCGGCCGAGATGCGATACGTTGCTGATATGCGTCCTGATCCGCTGCTCGAGCGAGGCGTCTTTCTTCCCCTTGATGAAGAAGTCTTCGATGAAGGCATCGATGGTGTGACCGCCTTCGATAATGACTTTGAGAAACTCATCGCCCGCGAGACAGATCGAAGCTTTCGCCTGCGGATCGAGATGGATCACCAGCGTCTCCGCGCCCCGCGCAGCGAGCGCTTCGGCCAGACCGATGACGGTCGCGGTCTTGCCGACACCGCCCTTCATATTGGCGACGGCAATGACCTTGCCCTTCATGCGGGCGCACCATTGAGGAGCGACCGGATTTGCAGGCGCTGCGCATCCTGCAGCCGCTCGTCGAGGAACAGATCGATTTCAGCCGGCGGCGTGGATTTGCGCTCCGGCTCGACGAGGATTTCCCAGCCCTCGCATTGCCGCGGTTCAGGCGCGCGAATGAAGCCAATGCCATACTGGCTGCATTGCTTCTCGATGCCGGACAGCTTCCGCTCGAATTTCGAACCATGCGGAAGATGCCAGACGAGATAGCCGAAATTGGTGAAGCGGGTTTGCGCCAGCGCTTCGAACACGGCGAGATCGGTGGCGCCGCCGCTTTCGGTTTTCAGTTCGAAGCTGTGCACGTCGAATTCGACTCCCGGAAGCAGCTTGAACTGCTTCACGCTCATCAGCGTAAAGTCCGGACGGGCCCATTGTACACCGGTCTTGCCGACGCTTGAGGTGTCGCAGGCGAAACATCTCGCGCCACGCAGGATGTCGAGCTCGGCCTGGATCGGGCCGTCGAGATATTTCCCCAGGCACGGCATCAGCCGGGCTTCGGTCCAGCCGTCCGAGGCTTGCTGACGCTCGGCCTGCTTTGCCGGACTGCGTGTCTTGAGGAAAACACGGCCGCCCTGCCCGCCCTTCAGCCCGGCCTGGCCGCGCTCGACCAGCTTTTGACGCGCGGCGATGTAGCGGTCCTCGGCGATGCCGGCCGACAATGCGCGCGCCAGCATCACCCGCATGACGCGGTTCAAGACCGGCGTGCCGTCCTCCGGCAGCAGCACCAGCATCTGCTTCGCGATATCCTCGACCGATACGGACACGACCCCTCCCCGCTGCAACCACTGCAGCGGGCCCCATTCCCAGCATATTATGACGGGAACAAGCGGGTCTCGCTACCTTTGATTGTGGATCGGGAGGCGGGGCCGACGTTACGTGATCACGCCGCCGGCTTCGGCTGCGCCGGCTTTACCAGCCCGGCCTGCTGCAGGGCATTCGCGGTCTGCTGCATCTTGTTGATCAGTTCGATCGCAGCGCTGACCGGCAAAACCAGCCGGCAGGCCGGATAGCGACGCCCCGAAAGCTGCTGACCCTGCTTCAATTCGTCCATGCGCGTGATACCGAATTCGACCCGCATGGTCTGCCCGTCGAAGAACACGCTGTTGATGGAATCGGCGAAGGTCTCCTGGCATTCCGGCTGATCGACATAGCGGATGGTGGCGGCCTGCGGCTTGCCGGCATTCTGATTTCCGGAATTGTCCATAATTGTCTTCCTTCAGGCGATGGCGGAACTGGTGCCGGGGTTCAGGAACTCGCTTTCCTGGCATGGAGGCATCGATGAAGATGCCGCAAGCCAGCGCTGCTTTAGCCGGCTTTTATGACAATACCTGCGCGCCGGGCGTTTCAGTCGTCTTCGTCGAAGCGCCCGCCGATCAGGCTTTCGATCGCATCCATGACCGCAGCCGCGTCCTTGCCGCTCGCCTCCACCGTTACGGTGGAGCCGGGACCGGCCCCCAGCATCATCAATCCCATGATCGAGGTGCCGCCGACAGTTTCGCCGCCGCGGGTCACCTTCACGTCCGCATCGAAGCGTTCGACCGTCTGCACGAATTTTGCCGACGCGCGCGCGTGCAGACCCTTTTTGTTGCAGATCTCAAGCACGCGGACGATCGCGCCGTCGACGGTCATTTTCCGGCAAGCACCCGGCTGGCAATGGTCACATATTTGCGACCGGCATCCTGCGCCGCGGCGACGGCCTCGGGCAAGGGCTGATCGCCGCGCACCTTGGCGAGCTTGACCAGCATCGGCAGGTTGATGCCCGCCACTACCTCGACCTTCGGCCGGCTCATGCAGGAAATCGCGAGGTTGGAGGGGGTGCCGCAGAACATGTCGGTTAGGATCGCGACGCCGTCGCCGGTGTCGACGCGCTTCACCGCTTCGATGATGTCTTTGCGGCGCTGCTCGACGTCGTCGTCGGGCCCAATCGTAATGGCTTCGATCTGCTTCTGCGGACCGACCACGTGCTCAAGCGCCGAGCGGAATTCCACGGCAAGGCGGCCGTGGGTGACGAGAACAAGGCCGATCATCAAGGACTCCGGCGGGCACTTTTCTGTATGCGGGCGCCGCACGAAAGGGCGCTCATCTTGACCATCCGAAAACCCATTGCAAGGCCCGCCCGGGCGTTTTCGGTGTCATGTTGCATCGCAGTAGCTAGGAAAGCCACAGGCATTTTGCGAGGGGGCCCGCCCGTGCCATCGTTCAGGCTGGCGGAAGGCCTGAGAATGCCTCGCCAAATTGCAAAAAACCCAGAAGTTGCGGGAAAGCGTCGCCCCCCGGTGCGACCGGAAGCCGCGCAAGGCGGACCCCGGCAATCTCGACCGACAGCGCGGCAGGATCAGGGAGCCGTGCAGCATCGGGCGCCGCCAGATCGATCGCCAGATGCGCCACCGCAACCGGCTCGAACGGCAGGCGGACGATGCCGAGACCGCGCACTTCGATCAGTCCCGCAAGCGTCTTCGCGGGCCGCATCAACAGGCGGCCGTTGACCGCCGCGAGATGGATGCGGTCGTCGCCGACCAGTCGGGCAAAGCCGGAGCCGCTCGACTGCAGGAGGGTCAGAGCCAGCCGCGATTTGCCCGATCCGGACGGGCCGCGGATCAGGATGCCGCGATGGCCGGCGATCAGCGCGGTGGCATGGATGGTGGAGCTTGCGGTCATCGCCCGGCGTGACGGATCGTTCTTCTCATCCAGGCTACGCCGCAGGGAGCTGGACGACAAAGCGCGCGCCAAGCACCAGCGGCTCGGCGCCATCATGGGTCGGAACGCCGCGCCGGTTCTCCGCCCAGATCTTTCCGCCATGGGCTTCGATGATCTGCTTCGAGATCGACAGACCAAGGCCGGAATTGTTGCCGAAGCCCTGATGCGGCCGGTCGGTATAGAAGCGATCGAATATCTTCTGCATCGCGTCGGGCCGGATGCCAGGCCCGTCATCATCGACAACGATATCGACCTTGTCGCGGATGCGCCGCGCGGTCACGCGCACCGTGCCGCCGGGCGCCGAGAACGAGCGCGCATTGGCGATCAGATTGTCGATCACCTGGCCGATGCGCGAATCGTGGCCCGGCACGACAAAGGCCTGCGGCCCACCGCCCTCGAACGACAGCGAGACTTTTACGCCGTCATCCTGACGGACTTCGTTTGCGACCGTGACCACGGTGGTCAACAGCGTATGCAGATCGACCGGCGCGGATTCCTGACGCTGCAGTTCGGCGTCGAGACGGCTGGCATCGGAAATATCGGAAATCAGACGGTCGAGCCGGTTGACGTCGTGCTGGATCACCGCGAACAGGCGCTCCTTGCTTTCCTGGGTCCTGGCAAGCGGAATGGTTTCCACCGCGGAGCGCAGCGAGGTCAGCGGATTTTTCAGTTCATGCGCGACATCGGCGGCGAAGCTCTCGATCGCTTCGATGCGGCTGTACAGCACGTTGGTCATTTCGCGCAGCGCTCCGGACAGGTCGCCGATCTCGTCCTTCCGGCGCGTAAAGTCGGGGATCTCCACACGTGAGCGCACCCGCCGTCTGACCCGTTCGGCGGCATCGGCGAGGCGGCGCACCGGGCCGGCAATCGTGCGGGCCAGGAACATCGACAGCACCGTCATGATCAGCGCCGCGACCAGGAAGACCTTCAGGATCGCAAGCCGTTCGGCGGCGACGCTGTCTTCGATATCGGCGCCTTGCGTCGACAGCAGGAGCACGCCGCGGATGGCGCGGAAACGCTGCACCGGTGTCGCCACCGACACGATCACTTCGCCGCGGGTGTTGATGCGAACGATCGAGCTCGTGCTTCCCGTCAGCGCGGTGACAACCTCGGGGTAGCCCTTGCCGTTCTGTGCTCCGCGCTCCTCGTAGATCGGCAGATCGCCGCGCGTGATCCGCTTGCGGATCGACTGCCATTGCCGCTCAAAGAAGCCGATCTGCTGGGCATTGGGAGTCGGCAGATCGAAGCGAAGAATGTCGCCGCGGCCGTAAAGACTCTGGCTGTCGAGCAGCAGCACGCCTTCACGATCGTAAATCCGCGCACGCGTATTGGTCGGCGAGATCAGACGCCGCAGCACCGGCGCGACCCGCTCCGGACTGATCGGGAATTCGAGCGTCGCCTCATCCGCCCCGTAGGTTTCGCCGAGCTGCAATTCGAGCAGACGGTCCGGATCGATGGTGATCGAATCGGTCTCGACGGTGGCGGATGCCGCGATCGCGCCGGCGATGATTTCCGCCTGCACCTGCAGACTGCGGATACGCGCCTCGATGAAAAACTGGCGCGACTGCGACAGATAAAGGATGCCCACAAACAACGCGAACAGACTGGCGACGTTGAGGAGAACAATCCGGCGGGTCAGGCTCGATGAGCCCTGACCGATGAAATAATGCCAGTAATCCGCCAGCCTGCGAAACACGCCGCGCCCGGCCGGACTTTCCACGACGTCGGCACCCGGGCGCTCGGCGGCCGGGCTTTCCGTTATCAGCTGCTTGGTCCGATCGAGCACGCTTGCTGAGCCTTGGGTTTATCGGCCCTGGCCGCGTCGGAGCGGCGTCTGCCATAGCCCCATTTGGTGCGATACAGCTGGATTGCCAGACCGCATCGCGCGTGACCGGGCGAGCGACGCCGGCCCGCTTCCCGCGACCCGGCGTCTGCGGGTTTAGGCCTCCTTGAAGCGGTAGCCAACCCCATACAGGGTCTCGATCATGTCGAAGTCGTCGTCGACCACCTTGAACTTCTTGCGCAGCCGCTTGATGTGGCTGTCGATGGTGCGGTCGTCGACATAAACCTGATCGTCATAAGCCGCGTCCATCAGCGCATTGCGGCTCTTCACCACGCCGGGGCGGCTCGCAAGCGCCTGCAGGATCAGGAATTCGGTCACGGTCAGGGTGACCGGCTCGTTCTTCCAGGTGCAGGTGTGACGCTCCGGATCCATGCGCAGCAGACCGCGTTCCAGCACCTTGGCGGTATCGACCTCCTTCGGGGCCGTGCCGTCCTTCGGCGCACCGCGGCGGAGCACCGCCTTGACGCGCTCGACCAGGAGCCGCTGCGAAAACGGTTTGCGGATGAAATCGTCCGCGCCCATTTTCAGGCCGAACAATTCGTCGATCTCTTCGTCCTTGGAGGTCAGGAAGATCACCGGCATATCGGTCTTCTGACGGACCCGGCGCAGCAGCTCCATGCCGTCCATCCGCGGCATCTTGATATCGAGGATCGCGAGGTCGGGCGGCGACGACTTGAAACCGTCCAGCGCCGAGGCGCCGTCGGTGTAAGTCATGATGCGGTACCCCTCCGCTTCCAGCGCGATGGACACAGACGTGAGAATGTTGCGGTCGTCGTCGACGAGAGCAATGGTCGGCATGACGCCTCTTTTCTTCGGCTCGGTGGAAATCCCCGAGTGGCTTGAAGCCTGCAAAGCTGGGCCGAAATGTGACTATTCGGCAACAACTCCATGATTCTGCTTGAATGACGACCATATCCCTCTTTTGTTCCCCCGGCCAGCACACGAATGCTTTCAGTTAATGTGCCGGCTCGCGAAGCCAGATGAGAGCCCAATGAAGCCTCAAGCCGATTTCGACCCGAAACTCGCCGCCAAGAAGCTCCTGCGCGAAGCCCGCTCCGGCGCACTCGCAACGCTGATGCCGGGCTCGGGCGACCCCTATTGTTCGCTGGTCAATGTGGCCACCGCCTTCGACGGGGCACCGCTGCTGCTGATCTCGACGCTGGCGATCCATACGAAAAACCTGACCGCCGACAGCCGGGTGTCCCTGATGCTGGACGAGCGCAAGGAAGGCGATCCGCTGGAAGGCGCGCGCGTCATGCTGATGGGCCGCGCGGTCGTCACCACCGACGAGCACGACCGCCGCCGATATCTCGCGCGCCAGCCGGAAGCCGAAATGTTCGCCGGCTTTGCGGACTTTGCGTTTTACCGGATCGAGATCTCGTCGGCTCATCTGGTGGCGGGTTTCGGCCGTATCGTCGACCTGAAGCCACAGGACCTCCTGGTCGATATCGCCGGCGCGGACGACTTGCTGGCTTCGGAAGAACGCGCGTCGGCGCATATGAACGAGGACCATGCGGATGCCTGCCGGCTCTATGCGACGAAGCTCTACGGCGCGGCCGACGGCGACTGGCGCTGCGCCGGTTTCGATCCCGAGGGCCTGGAATTGCAGCATGGCCGCCTGGCCGTGCGCGTGCCCTTCCCTCAACGGGTCAACGGTGCCGGCCCGTTGCGGGCGGTCCTGGTGAAGATGGCGGAAGAGGCGCGGGTCCGCTGACGATCCCGACCGGGGTTTTGAACCTGCGATCACGCTAGCGCGACCAAGCTGTGACCGTTTGCGCCAGCCGGCGGTCTGCACGTCTTCGACGTGCTGTGGTATGAAAATGCTCGCATTCGCCGTCCGACTGAGGGGAAGTCCAATGACACCGATTTCACGCGTGATCATCGCCGGTATTGCCGCGGCTTTCGCGTTGGCAGGCGCGGTTCCGTCCTATGCGCAATCGAGCCGGATCGAAGAGGCGCTGACGCCGAAGACCGCGCCGGGCAAGACGCGCAGCCTGACCCGTTCGCTTAACGCCAATCCAAACGCCGCGGCTGACCAGCAAGTGCTGCAAAAGGCGCGCACCCGCGCAATCTCGATCGAGGCAGTGGCGCCCGCGAGCAAGGAAGAGCGCGAAGAGATTGCCAAGGTGATCGTCGACAAACCGAAGATCGATATCGCCATCTTCTTCGACTACAATTCCGACGTGATCGGCCCGAAGGCAGTCGGCGCGGTGAACGAACTGGGCGTGGCGCTGCTGTCGCCCGCACTCAAGGGATCGACCATTCTGCTTAACGGCCATACCGACGCCGCCGGCAGCCCGGACTACAATCTCGCGCTGTCGCATCGGCGCGCGCAGTCGGTCCGCAAATATCTCATCAATACATTCAAGATCCCGGAAGACCGGCTGCTGGTCGCCGGCTTCGGCTTCGAACGGCTGAAGCTGCCGGATCAGCCGCTCGCGGGCGAGAACCGGCGCGTCGAGGTGGTGAACACCTCCAACTGATCTGGCGCGACGGCCGGATACCGTTTCAGGGGGCGGCCTTGCATGGCCGCCCCTCTGCATTTGCAGAGGCCCCCGCCAGCGCGGGGCGCAATGCACAGGCTGCCCATTCGTAGTCCTTCCCATAGCTGCAAGTATTCTTAACGGCGTTGGCCGTGCGGCACATCGACACTTGTTGCATTGCAGCGAAGTTTTGCCTGCAACCATGCAGCTTCAAAGGACTTGGCATGACGCAAGCGCGGCTCTAAGAAATCGCGCGGCCGCCGGGCCGATTGAGCTATCTCAAGGGCCACACCGACATTGACGTGTGACTGAAAGCTGGCGGCGCTAGGCAGCCGGTGCGTTGCGGAGGGCATTTCGTGCAGGAAACAGGCGTCAGAAACCAAGCTTACGGTGCAGACAAATTCGGCCTGAGGGATCTAAAGGCCGTCCATTGGAACCTGACGGACGCGCCGCTCTATGAGCACGCGATCGAAAATGGCGAAGGCAACATCGTCGCCGGCGGCGCGCTCTGCGCCGAGACCGGTCATCACACCGGCCGCTCGCCGAAGGACAAGCATACGGTGGTCGACGATCTCACCCGCGATAGCGTGTGGTGGGATGGTAACCGCAAGCTCTCGAAAGAGCATTTCGACAATCTCTATGCTGACTTCCTTGCGCACTGCAAAGGCAAGTCGCTGTTTGCGCAGGATCTGTATGGCGGTGCCGACAAGACCTACCGCATCAAGGCACGGGTCTATACCGAGCTGGCCTGGCACTCCCTGTTCATCCGCACCTTGCTGATCCGTCCCGAGCGCGCCGAACTCGCCTCCTTCGTGCCGGACATGACCATCATCGACCTGCCGTCGTTCCGGCCGGATGCCGCGCGCCATGGCGGCCGCGAAGGCTCCGATACGATGGTCGCGATCGATTTCACCCGCAAGATCGTGCTGATCTGCGGCTCGTCCTACGCAGGCGAGATGAAGAAATCGGTCTTCACCACGCTGAATTTCTATCTGCCGGCACAGGGCGTAATGCCGATGCATTGCTCCGCCAATGTCGGCCCGAACGGCGACTCCGCCCTGTTCTTCGGCCTTTCCGGCACTGGCAAGACCACGCTGTCGGCCGATCCGAGCCGCACCCTGATCGGTGACGACGAGACCGGCTGGAGCCCGGACGGCATCTTCAATTTCGAGGGTGGCTGCTACGCCAAATGCGTCGACCTCACCCACGAGAAAGAGCCACTGATCTGGGACGCCACGAACCGTTTCGGCGCGGTGCTGGAGAACGTGGTATTCGATCCCGACACCCGCGTGCCGGACTACACCGATATCTCCAAGACCGAGAATACCCGCTCAGCCTATCCGCTCGAGTCGATTCCAAATGCCTCGCGCACCGGTTGCGCCGGGCATCCCAAGAATATCATCTTCCTGACTGCCGACGCCTATGGCGTGATGCCGCCGATCGCCAAGCTCACCCCGGCCCAGGCGATGTACCACTTCCTGTCCGGTTACACCGCGAAGGTCGCGGGCACCGAAAAGGGTCTGGTCGGCGTGCAACCGGAATTTTCGACCTGCTTCGGTGCGCCGTTCCTGCCGCGTCCGCCTGCCGAATACGGTAACCTGCTCCGCGACTATATCGCCAAGCACAATGTCGATTGCTGGCTGGTCAATTCGGGCTGGACCGGCGGCAAATACGGCGAAGGCCGCCGCATGCCGATTAAGGCCACGCGCGCACTGGTGACCGCGGCGCTCGACGGCTCGCTGAAGAACGCCTCGTATCGCACCGATCCGTATTTCGGTTTTGCGGTCCCGACCTCGGTGCCGGGGATCGAGCCGCACCTGCTCTATCCGATGAAGACCTGGCAGAACAAAAAGGACTTCGACGAAACCGCCCGGTCGCTGGTGAAGATGTTCCAGGACAACTTCACCAAATTCGAGAGCAAGGTCGACGCCGAAGTGCTCGCCGCCGCTCCGGAAGTGCGGCTGGCGGCGGAATAGGAGCAGCGATTTCGACCTGGCCTATCGGGGTCAGCACCAAGGGCAGCCGAGTGGCTGCCCTTTTTTGTTGCGCCCGATGGAATCGGTTCCATCCCTATTCCACACATTCAGTTGGCGCGATATGGTTCCCGCATATTCGGGATTCCCCGATCGAGCGGCCAGCCAAGAAGCCGCAACAATCATCATCAAGGGAGGACTGCTCATGAAGTGGGTTCGTTCCGCCGCGGCTGGTGCGGCGATGGTGCTCGGCGCGACAGCCGCACAAGCACAGCAGGTCGAAGCCGTGCGCTGGCCGGTGCCGATGGCATTCGGATCCAATCTCGTCGCGCTCGGCGACGCAATGCCGTGGGTCGCGCAGCAGCTCGACAAGATGTCGGCCGGCCGCATCAAGCTGCAGATCTTCGAACCCGGCAAGCTCGTGCCTGCGCTTGCCGTGTTCGACGCGGTGTCGGAAGGGAAGTCGGAAGCGGGCTATACCTGGATGGGCTACGAGGTCGGCAAGGTCCCGGCCGCGGCGCTGTTCGGTGCGGTGCCCTTCGGAATGGAATCGCCCGAATTCATGGCGTGGATGTATTTCGGCGGCGGCAACGAATTGCTGCGCGAAGTGTTCAAGCCGCATAACGTCTATCCGATCTTCTGCGGCACGATCGGACCGGAGGGCGCGGGCTGGTTCCGCAAGGAGATCAACACCCCCGACGACATCAAGGGACTGAAATTCCGCGCGGCCGGCTATGGCGGCGATATCTACAAAGAGGTCGGCGCGTCGGTGACCCTGCTTCCCGGCGGCGAGCTTTTCCAGGCGCTGGAAAAGGGCGTGCTGGACGGCACCGAATTCTCGCTGCCGACCGTCGACGAGCAGCTCGGCTTCTTCAAGGTCGCGAAATACTATTACATGCCCGGCTGGCACCAGCCCTCGACCAATCAGTATCTCTACATAAACCTGGCGGCCTGGAACAAACTCAATCCGGTGACGCAGACGCTGATCGAAACCGCCTGCACCGCCGCCGTCACCATCGCGCTGGCGAAGTCGGAAGCGTTGCAGGGCAAGACGCTCGCCAAGTTCGAGAAGGAAGGCGTGCAGCTGAAGCAGGTCAACGCTCAACTGCTGAAGGTCTTCCAGACCGCGACGAAGAAGGTCATGGCGGAAAAGTCGGCCGCCAACCCGCTGTTCAAGAAGGTCTATGACAGCCAGCTCGCCTTCATGGAACAGAACCAGAAGTGGAAAGAATACGGTTATCTGCCGCGCGACTTCAAATAAGCGTCCGCTCGCATGAGCATCTCGCATCCGATACCAG
>JAEZBA010000405.1 GCA_023430245.1 Pseudomonadota bacterium | reverse complement strand
CCCAATGACCCAGCAGCCCACGCGCATTGTCACCGTTATCGCTGCCTTCCTGGGCGGGTTGGCGATCTTCTCCGTCGCGATTTTCATGGTGGCCGGCAGGCTGCCGACCCCGATCCCCGCACCGTCGGCGATCGGCGGTCCGTTCAGCCTGGTGGACCAGACCGGCAAGCCCGTGACCGAGGCGGACCTGAAGGGCAAGCCGTCGCTGCTGTTCTTCGGCTTCACCCATTGCCCGGATATCTGCCCGACCGCCCTGTTCGATATGACGCAGCTCTACAAGGCGCTCGGCCGCGACGGCGACAAGGTGCAGGCCTATTTTGTCTCGGTCGATCCGGAGCGCGATACGCCGGACATCCTCAAAGAATATCTGTCGAGCTTCGATCCGCGGCTGCGCGGACTGACCGGCGATCCGGCCGCAGTAGCGGCGATGGAAAAGGCGTATCGCGTCTATTCCAAGAAAATCCCGCTCGATGCGGGGGGCTACACCATGGATCACACCGCGCTGGTCTATCTCATGGACAAGGAAGGCCGCTTCGTCGCGCCCTTCAATCTCAAGCGCAAGCCGGAAGAGGCGGCGGCGGAGCTGAAGCGGTATCTGTGACGGTGGTCGACGACGCCGCGGTTGGCCTTTTCTCCGTCTAAACGCGGCTTGCTGCAGCTTCAAAGCGAAAGCCCCGGCGTTGCCGGGGCCCTGCGCTCTTTCAGGTTATGGAGGGCTGGATTAGCGCGCGCCCGGCGTGTTCGGGCCGCCTTTGGTAGTTCCCTGCGCGCCGCCTGCGGTCGAGCTGGGCGAGCTCTCACCCGAGCGACCGGCGCCGGTCGTGCTCTTCGGAGCTGCTTTCATGTTGCCCGAGGGCATGCCGCCAGCGGGCTTTTCCAGTTCACCGGACTTCGACGTGCCTTGTGCGCCACCTGCGGTCGAAGACGGTCCGCTGGACTGAGCGGCGGCTAGTGAAATCGAGAAAAGGGTCGCGGCTCCAATAAGGGCAATTTTGCGAATCATCGTGAACTCCCTGTGTGGTTGATGGATGGAAGCCATCCGCAGGGCCAACACTGCGGTCTACCGGACGTTCCCGGATTCGCGCTCATCGGAGCCGGCGACACTGGCCTGTTACGGAGCCCTCGCTTCGCCGGGGTCCCGTTATCTGAAGCAACACGGCGTGTGTTACTCGGCCATGGATCGGAACGTTACGGAATAGCGAAGCTGGTCCAGGCCGGGGATACTATGTTCCCATTCATGCCGCGCTGCGCCGTCCATGCGGTAGAGCGAGCGTGGCTCGGCCTGAAATGCGTAGCGCTGCCATTTGCCGCCGCGTTTGCGCCGGAACCGGAACCGGCATGAGGTGCGCAGCGACAGCCCGTAGATGCGGTCGAAATGCGGTTTGTCGCGGTGCCATCCGATTCCCGCGCCAGCTTCATACTCGGTTATGAGGACTTGTCTGATGCTGCCCGGCGAGAGCCGGTCAAAGGCCTCGATTCGCTCGATGAGCGGATGCAGCCAAGGCGGAATGTCGCCGGCCCTGGTGAGTTTGCGAACGGCGTAATCATACTGCCAGCCGAACCAGGCGACGCGCCGCTTTCCTTCGAAAGCCCCGAACTGAAACGGCTGTACCTCGATTGCGCGAATATGGGCCAGCAGCTCTGCTTCTTTCGCCGGGCTGATGAAGTCAGGTTCGTAGCGCAAGCCAGCCGGGCTTTCATTACGGCCGACCGGATTTTCATCGAACGCAAAGAGCGATTTCTGATCGGTCATCGGGCTCAAATAGGTTCGGTTGGACAGAAGAAAAGCGCGCGCGGCCGGCGCACGCTTTCGAACAAGTGCATCAACAGGTCCGGCCGCGGCAACAACCGCCCGCTGTGCTGCACTCGCCGAGGGGCCTGACTCTGATCGTCTGAGGGATTGCCCGGAACTTGTGCCCGGGCCGGGCGTTCGTCGCTCTGAATCCTTCAACCCGGGAGCGCAGCGATGGGAATCTTCACGAAAGACATCAAGACCATGGAGGATCTGTTCATCCATGGTCTCCAGGACATCTATTATGCTGAGAAGCAGATCACCAAAGCCCTGCCAAAGCTGATCGAGCTTGCTACCAACCGCGATCTCTCCGCCGGGCTGCGCGCTCATCTGGAGGAAACCGAAAAGCAGATCGAGCGCCTCGATCAGGTCTTCAAGAAACTCGGTCAGACGCCGAAGGGTACGAATTGCCCCGCGATCGACGGCATCCTGAAGGAAGGCGACGAGATCACCGGCGAGGTTGCCGACAAGTCGGTTCTGGATGCGGCCATCGTCGCCAGCTGCCAGGCCGTCGAGCATTATGAAATTACCCGTTACGGTACGCTGATCGCTTGGGCCGAAGAACTCGGTCACGACGATGTGGTGCGCTTCCTGACCACGAACCTGAACGAGGAAAAGGCTGCCAACACGAAACTGAATACCGTGGCGCTTCGCAAAGGCGTCAACAAGAAAGCGGTGGCCTGACCACGCTACTGTTCTTCATACCGGCGGTCCGTCAATCACGCTGGTGACCGGCGCAACACGTCCTGCCATTCCGGCCGGCGGTCTATCTGCGCCTTGGCAAACGGGCAGAGCGGGATGATGTCGACGCCGTCGCGTCGTGCATCCTCAATCGCCTGTCGGACCAGCCGCTCTCCGACCTTGCGGCCACGCAACGCTGCCGGAACTTCTGTGTGGTCGATGATGATCAGTTTTTCGCCGGCGCGGCTATAGGTCATCTCCGCCTCAACGCCATCGACGACCAGCCGGTAACGGCCCTTCGATGTGCCATCCTCCCGATCGACCGTGCCATCGACGGCCGCGGGCGGATTGTTCGGCCGTTCGGCATCCGGCGAGCGCACCTTGCGCGGCTGTCCCGGCGAACATTCGAGTAGATCGCGGTCCCATGCTCCGAGGTCCGCAGCGGCTTCGTAGGTCGACACGAGAAACGCCATCAGCGCTGCATCGGCGTCGGCGTCGGACTGCACGGCATCGTAGGGCAGCATGAATTCCGACAAACCGTCATGCCAGAACGCCGCATCCGGCCGGACCGGCGCGCTTCGGTATCCGTTCGGTGCGGGATAGGCGTAGGCGTAGAAGGCGGGATAGTCGATCCCATTGCCGCCCGGCCAGAAGCCCGCCGACGAGACTTCGCGATCATAGGCTTCCTGCGCCACGTCGTCCGGCAA
>JAEZBA010000321.1 GCA_023430245.1 Pseudomonadota bacterium | reverse complement strand
AAAAGAGCAACATTTTTTTCGACGGCCGTCTTGATACCTTCGGCTGCATCGAAACGCGGCTCGTCTGGCGTGGGCGATGCCGGATTGAGTGACGTCGCGCTCCGCGCCAGCGCGCCGTCGATCATGTCGACCGTGTTCTTCAGCCCATACGCCGCCACGAACGAACCAAAGCGCGGCCCCTTCTCCTGCCCGAGCAGCACCTGGTAGAGCATGTTGAACCACTCGAGCGAGACACCCGGCTTGCCGTCCTTGGCTTTCTTCTTCTCGTCGAGGAAGGGCTCGCGGCGTCCGATCTCGTAGACCACGTCCTGGATTTTCTCCGCCGTCGAATCCGCCGGCATGTTGGAGAGCGCATCGCGCAGATCGAACAGCGCCGTGCGCTCCTGCTCCGCAGGATCGCGGAACTTCTTCGTCGGCAGCACGAAGTCGCGATAATAGTTGATCGCGTAGCCAACCATCGCGTCGAGCTTCGGGTGCGTCGCCGGCGTAACACCCGGGCGGTAGCGGCCGATAAAGCCCCACAGCGTTTCGGGATTCTCCGCATTCGATGAGGAGACCAGCGTCAGCAGCAACTGAAAGTTGATCGGCATGTCGGGCTGCGGCGGATTGCCGGCATGGATGTGCCAGACCGGATTGCCGAGCCGCTGCTTGCCGTCCTGCCGCTGATAGCCGTCGAGAAACTGGAAATACTCGTCGACATTGCGCGGGATCACGTCGAAATACAGCCGCTTCGCCGCCTTGGGCTCGCGATACATGAACAGCGACAGCGATTCCGGCGAGGCATAGCGCAGCCACTCGTCGATGGTGAGCCCGTTGCCCTTGGACTTGGAGATCTTCTGGCCCTTCTCGTCGAGGAACAATTCGTAATTGAAGCCCTCCGGCGGAGTGCCGCCGATCGCGCGGTTGATCTCGCCCGACAGCTTCACCGAGTCGATCAGGTCCTTGCCGGCCATTTCGTAATCGACCCCGAGCGCGTACCATCGCATCGCCCAATCCGGCTTCCATTGCAGCTTGCAGCGGCCGCCGGTGACCGGCGTGGTGATGCTCTCTTTGGTATCGGGGTCTTCGTAGGTGATGGTACCTGCCGCGGCATCATGCGCAGTGACCGGCACCTGCAGCACAATCCCGGTACGCTCGGAAATCGGCAGGAATGGCGAATAGGTCTGCGCCCGCTCTTCGCGCAGCGACGGCAGCATCACTGCCATGACCTTGTCGAAATGCGCCAGCACCTGCAGCAGCGCCTTGTCGAAGCGGCCGGAGGTGTAGCACTCGGTCGCCGACAGGAATTCGTAGTCGAAGCCGAAGGTGTCAAGAAAGGCGCGCAGCCGCGCATTGTTATGCGCACCGAAGCTCGGATGCGTACCGAACGGATCGCGCACCTTCGTCAGCGGCTTGCCGAGATCCTGTGTCAGCATCTCGCCGTTCGGCACATTGTCGGGCACCTTGCGAAGCCCATCCATATCGTCGGAGAACGCGATCAGGCGGGTCTTGATCTTGTCGTCGGTGAGCACGCGGAAGGCGTGACGCACCATGGTGGTGCGCGCGACCTCGCCGAAGGTGCCGATATGCGGCAACCCGGAGGGACCGTATCCGGTCGAGAAAATCACTTCGTCCTTCGGCTTTTTCTTCAGCCGCGCCACGATCTTGCGCGCTTCCTCGAACGGCCAGGCGCCGGATTGCTCGGCCAGCTCGCGCAAACCGTTGATGCTTTCAGCTTCAGTCACAGACATGTCGTTTCCAATTGTCGATCAGAACGGGCTGACCGGAAAATAGCGCAGCCACAGATCGGTGAAGCGCCCTCTCTCCCAAAGCCGGAATAGCGCATAATTCAAGGCCTGACGCACGGTATCGTTTCCCGTCTTGACCGCGATGCCGACCCCCTCCCCGAAATACTGACTTTCGAAGAACGGACCGCCGGCGAATGCGCAGCAACCGCCGGAATCGGTGCCATTGATCCAGAACGACAGCGCGATGCCGTCGCCGAAGACGTAGTCGACCTCACCGCGCCGCAACGCCTCTCGGGTCGCATCGGCGGTCAAATAAGCAACCGGCTGCGCCTCGGTGAACAGCGTCTTGAGGTAGGCCTCATGCGCTGAGCCACCAACCACCCCGATCTTCTTGCCCTCGAGTTGCTCGGGTTTGAGCACCGGCGTGGCGGCCGCCTTCAGCGCCGTAAACCGCGCCGGCACACGGTAATAGGGGTCGGTGAAATCCATCGCCTTGCGGGTCTCGCCATTCACCGCGATCGAGGCGATCACCGCTTCGCCGCGATTTTCGTTCAGCGCCGGCACCAGCGTATCGAAGCGGCGCATCTGGATCGTGCAGGTGACTTTCAGCTCCTCGCAGATCAGCCGCGCCAGATCGACGTTGAAGCCGATCGGGTGCCCTTCCTTGTCGGCATAGTTGAACGGCGGGTAGTCCGTCTCGGTCATGAAGCGGATCTGCGACAGACGCGAGAGATCGGGCCGCTCCGGACGCCGCTTGGGATCCCAAAATCCGGGATAGGGCGACGGGGCCGGCGCAATCTCGCGCGGCGGCGGCAGGTGGGGCTGCGCCTGGGCGGTACGGCTCATCACCGCCGGCGCGGCCAGGACCGCCAGCACCGCAACAATCGCTGAACTGGCAATCGGGCGGCACCACACTTTTTGATGGTAACCCGCGGGGAAGATGGGCAATACTCTTATCCGTTGTCTGGGTCGATGTTTACGCGTGTCTGTAGCAGATGCGTCGACCGCGTTGCAGTCAGTAGCGTAGCATTTGTGCGGTCGTGGGGCGGGCATGCAGAAGTCCGTGTTCCATGCCGAGCCGAGCGGCCGGCATGCGCGCGATTTGTCTTACGGGCCGCGGCCGGGTTCAAGGCCGGATTCAGACCACGCACGGATTCGTGCCCGGCTCGCGAGTTGCCCCGAAATCGACTGCCTTCGGCATCTTCTGCCACCGGCCCAGCTTGCCGCCGCCGAACTGCGCGCAGCGGAAACGCGAACCGGCGCCGACCGGGTGCTGGTGACGCAAGGCGCCCTGACCGACCGCGACTATGTGCGCGCGTTCGCGCGGCATTGTGGCCTTGCAGTGGAAACGCTTCAAGGCACGCCGCGATCGGCCTGCCCGGTCGACGATGCCGATCTCATCTCGGGGCTCGCGAGCGGTATCATTCCCGTTCGCATGGGCGAAGAACTGATCTGGGTTGTCGCGCCCTGGCATCTGTCGGCGCGATTTCTGATCGGAACATTGCAGCGAAGTCCGGACATGCGATCGCGGCTTCGCGTCGCGACCATGGAGGATCTGCGAAACTTCGCTCACCGCGAAGCCGAAACCGCAATCGCTTGCCTGGCGGCATTCGACCTGCGCGCACGGCAGCCGCGCCTGTCGGCGGCGGCCATGCGCAGCCGCACGCCGCTCGCCTGGGCCGCCGCAGGATTGGCCGGCGCCGCAGGCCTGACCGCCGTTCAATCGGGTCTCACGATCGCACTCGAGGTCGCGTTCGCATTGATTTTTCTCGGCTGGAGCGGTCTGCGGGTCTTCGCCATGCTGTTGTCGTCGACGCCGCACGATCCGCCGGCACCTCGCCTCGACGATGACGTGCCACTTTACTCGATCATTGTGGCGATCTACCGGGAAGCACGATCCGTGCAAGGCCTGATCGCCGCGCTGTCGAACATCGACTATCCAAAAGAGCGGCTCGATATCAAACTCGTCGTAGAATACGACGACATGGAAACGCGGCTTGCGCTTGACTTGATGGATCTCGGCGCACCGTTCGAGATCGTGATTGCTCCTTCCGCCGGTCCGCGCACGAAGCCGAAAGCGCTAAACGCTGCGCTGCCGTTTGCGCGCGGTCGCTATGTCGCGGTGTTCGACGCCGAGGACCGGCCGGAACCCCAGCAGCTCCGCATCGCTTTGGCTGCGTTCGATGCCGGCGATCCCACGCTCGCCTGCGTGCAGGCGCGCCTGACCATCGACAACACCGCCGACAACTGGCTCACCCGATTGTTCACCGCGGAATATTCAGCGCTGTTCGATGTGTTCCTGCCGGGACTCGCGGCGTGGCGCATGCCGCTGCCGCTGGGCGGGACATCCAATCATTTCCGCACCTCCACATTGCGCGCGCTTGGTAGCTGGGACCCGTACAACGTCACGGAAGATGCGGATCTCGGAATCCGTCTTGCGCGCGCGGGCTACCATACGACGCTGGTGCAGTCGTCAACCTATGAGGAAGCGCCGGCCGGCGTTACCCCGTGGATCAGACAACGCACGCGCTGGTTCAAAGGCTATCTGCAGACCTGGGCCGTGCATATGCGTGACCCTCTGAGACTGTGGCGCGAGCTTGGCCCCGGTGGCTTCCTGGTGTTCCAGCTTGTGATCGGCGGGGCAGTGCTAGCTGCGCTTGTGCACGGCGTTTTTGCGGGAGTTCTCGGCTGGCAGATCGCGACCGGACTGCTTTGGTCGGGCAAGACCGGCATTTTCGAACAGGCCATTGCCGGACTTTATTTCGCGACACTCGTGACCGGCTATTGCCTGTCGGGATTGCTCGGTTTCGTCGGGCTCTCCCGGCGGCGGCTCTTGCGTTCTGCGCACTATCTTTTGCTGCTGCCATTCTACTGGCTGCTGTTGTCGGCTGCGGCGTGGCGGGCGGTATTCCAATTCATCCGATCGCCCTATCGCTGGGAGAAAACCGAGCACGGACTCGCTCGTACCTCCCGGCAGGCAACGCTTGGCGACCTGCCGACGCTGTGACTGATCAGGGCCTGCAGTGCGATGAGCCCGTCCATAAGCGGGCCTCGGATGTCGCTTGAGGCTAGGTTGCCTCATCGGCGGCGCCGATAGCGATCGTCAACGGCGTCAGCCCCTCGATATCGAGCCGGATGGTGTCGCCGGGCACAACCGCTCCGACCCCGGCCGGGGTACCAGTGAAAATCAGGTCGCCGGCCTGCAACGTCACCTGTCTGGACAATTGAGCGATAATCTCGGGCGGACTCCAGATCATCTGCGAGAGATCGCCGCGCTGACGTTCCTTCCCATTGACCGACAGCACCAGCGCTCCGGACAGCCGGTGTCCCTTCGATGATGGAGTCATGACGCCGCAGGGCGCGGAGTCATCGAAGCTCTTGCCGACTTCCCATGGCAGTCGATTGTCGCGCGCGTCGAACTGCCGGTCTCTACGCGTCATGTCGAGGCCGCAGGAATATCCGAAAACATGGTCAAGGGCATGGTCGACCGGAATGGCCCGGCCGGTCTTTCCAATGGCCATCACCAGTTCGCCTTCAAACTGGAAGTTGGACGTCAACGGCGGATAAGCGACCGTCGTACCGGTCGGAACGATCGCATCGCGTGGCTTCTGGAAGAAGAAAGGCGGATCGCGCTCGTCTGCCTCCTTCATCTCGCGAATATGGTCCAGGTAGTTGCGACCGACGCAATAGATACGGCGAACCGGGAAAACGCCTCCGTCCGTCACCGGCACGACTGTCTCAGGCATCGCCGGCAGAACATGATTCGTCATTCTGCCGGCTCCGTCACTTTGGTTGACGCTACAGCGCCGAGGCTGACCAGCGCCTCGTCAGCGGTCATGACTTGCCCAAACGCACGGCCGATCACCGCGAGCGCCGCCTCATGCAGTGCGCCGCCATCCATCGTATCGACGCAGTCCGACACCACAACGACCGCGAAATCGCGGCAGCAGGCTGCGATGGCCGTCGCGATGACGCAGGAATTGGTATTCACGCCAACCACCAGCACCGTGTTCACGCGGTGCGCCCGAAGCGTCAATTCGAGGTCGGTGGCGGTGAAGCAGTCATAGCGCTTCTTCGCATCGACGACGAAGTCGCTGGGGTCGAGCAGTGAGGGCATCACCTGACAGCCCGGCATGCCCTTGATGTTGTGGCGAAGCACGTTGCCGCGGGGATTGTTGGGGTCCTCGCCGCGATGCTTCCAGGCCGGGTTCAGCGCGATTTCGTCCGAATCGCGGTAGGTCGC